>JALYGD010000146.1 GCA_030777265.1 Actinomycetota bacterium
CACCCCGGCCTCGGCGAGAGCCTGCACGAGGGTCCCGGCAGGGTGGCCGACACCTGGGTGGACCACGAGCCCAGCCGGCTTTGCGACGACCAGCAGGTGCTCGTCTTCCCAGCGCACTGGCGGTGGCGCCACGCCGGCAGCGCCCCAGGGGGGTTCCGGCGGGGCGACGACAACAACGCTCTCCCCTCCCGACAGACGGTATGACTTCGCGGCCAGCTGGTCGCCCACACGAACCTCCCCCCGGGCGACACGGGCGGCGGCGTGGCTGCGGGACTCACCCAGCCAGCGGGCAAGCGCGACATCAAGCCGTTCGCCTGCGTCCTCGAGCCCGGCGTTGAATCGCCGGTAGGTCAAGGGCCGCCTCGCGGGCCGATCCCAGGACCACCTCGCGGGCCAGCCCCAGGCCCGCCTCGGGGGACTCCTCCGAGCTGGTCCTCGAAGCTGGCCTGGGGGCGGGGAGGCACAGACAGCACCGTCTCCGGGTCATGCGAGACCTTGGGCTCGACCGCAACACGGCGCCGGTTCGCCCGCTCCTGCCGGAACGCGGCAGCGAGCAGCAGCACAAACCCGACGGTTATCCAGATGTCCGCGAGGTTGAAGGTGGGCCAGAAGGAGGAGGCGATGAAATCAACCACCTCTCCACGGCCGAACCCCGCCAGGTTCGGCCGGAGGAGACGGTCGGTGACGTTTCCGAGCGCTCCCGCCAGCAGCAGGCCGTACGCAAACGGGTCCAGGAGGCTCTCCGCGCGGGGAAGGTTGCGTACCACGAGCGTGACGACGACAGCGGCCACGATTGGAAACACCCACCAGGGAACGGGCAGCCCGAACGCTGCCCCCGCGTTGAACGTGAGCTGCAGGAAGAGCGGCCCCGGAAGCGGCACAGTCTCACCAATGGCCAAGGTGTGGACCACGACGGCCTTGGTGGCCTGGTCGAGGACCCAGCCGATGGCGCCCACGAGCAGGCCGATCCGCATGGGGTCCAGTGACGGTGTGCGACGACCACCGGGCGCACGGCCGGTGAGGTCGGCACGAGGTCTGCGCGTCATGAGTGAGCGGAGCTCACGAGGAGCGACGCGAGAGGAGCCGTCTTAGGTCTCCTAAGACGGCGACGGCTGTGGTAGTGAGCGGAGCTCACGAGGAGCGACGCGAGAGGAGCCGTCTTAGGTCTCCTAAGACGGCGACGGGGATGACAAGGGTGAGCCACTGGGCACCTAGACCGTGCGCTCGTCGAGTTGCTTGTCAGCGAGGCAGAGCGTCGCGTACGGCAGTGCCTCCAGACGCTCCACTTCGATCGCCTGGCCACAGCGCTCGCACAGTCCGTACGTGCCCGCATCCATGCGCCTCAGCGCGTCGTCGATCTGGACGAGGATCCGACGCGCGTTCAGGGCGAGCGACTGGGCGCGCTCACGCTCGAAGGTCGCCGAACCGGTATCGGCGTAATCGTCGTCATAGCCGCTGTCACGCCAGAGACCCACGACTGCCGTCGCGTCGAGCACGACGGTCTGGCCGAGCAACTCTTCGCGCTCGGCTAGGAGCTGTTCGCGCAGACGCGCAAGGGCCGCTGGTGTGAGCTCCATCTGCCTCGCCTGCCCCTCCACACCGCTCGGGTCACAGCAGTGGGCCACAACGATCCGGCCACACCGCCGGCGACACTGCCGGCGACACTGCCGCCACACCGCCGGGCTGTACCTCCGTGCACAGCGCCCGGAGCGGGCGGACGCTAGCAGAAGATGGCGACAATTTCGCTTCAAATCAATCGTCCGGGCGGCTTGTCCCGAACGACGATCAGTCCTGGCATCAGGGGACGGGATGCCTATGTCCCGCTGGCGCTGGCCGTGTGAAGGGCGACCGCGACGGCGGCGAGGGCGTCTTCGACCCCGGCGGCGTAGGCGTGGGGATCTTCGAACAGGAAGGCTTGCGTGACGAGACGCATGCGCAGGTCCTCGAGAAGGGTCGTGAGCACCGGGCCATCCACATTCCGAGAATGCCCTGGGCCCATTACCTACGGGTTCCCGGCGCATGACGACGGCTTGAACGTTTCCCGTTTGCGTAGGCGGGAGAGCGGAGGAGCGGGCGAGGTGAGACCGGTCCGGCGCCTGACGTCGCGGTTGCGACCAAGACCGCGACGGAGGAGCGTGGGATGTCAGGTGCGAAGCGGCAGGAAACGACGCTCACGGGCACAATCCAGTGGCGAGACAACGACGACTACGATGCTCGGTCACAGCCCGCCGCCTGAGGCCGGTCGGCGACGGCGCCTTAGGAGCGTGACAACCGGGCCGGCTCGAGCTCGGGACATCCGGACCGACGCTTGAACACGGCGCTCGAGCGCCAAGCGTCCAACCAAGCACGCACGACGACCGCAGAGGCAACCATGGCGTGGCCGACCGTGACGAACCAGCCCTCGTTTCCGACCCTCGACCGGGTGGTTCTGCAGCGGTGGCGTGAACGCGACGTCTTCTCGGCATCGCTGCGGCAGCGGGAGGAAGGACCGATCTACTCCTTCTACGAGGGACCACCGACCGCGAACGGCCGTCCCGGCACCCATCACGTCGAAGCGCGCGTGTTCAAGGACGTTTTTCCGCGCTACAAGACCATGAAGGGCTTCCGCGTACCGCGCAAGGCGGGCTGGGACTGCCATGGGCTGCCGGTCGAGCTCGAGGTCGAACGCGAGCTCGGTCTGAACTCGAAGTCGGAGATCGAGCGCTTCGGAATCGAGGAGTTCAATCGCCGCTGTCGGGATTCGGTGAGCCGCTATGTGCGCGACTTCGAGGACCTGACCGAGCGCATCGGCTTCTGGGTCGACATGTCGGACGCCTACTGGACCATGGAGCCCAGCTACATCGACGCCGTGTGGTGGGCGCTGAAGCGACTCTGGGACGAGGGGCTCATCTTCGAAGACCATCGGGTGACCCCGTATTGCGCGCGCTGCGGCACAGCGCTGTCGGACGCGGAGGTCGCCCTCGGATACCGCCAGGTCGACGACCCGAGCGTCTATGTCCGCTTTCCGCTGCTAGATGGCTCCCTCGCCCACAGTGACGAGCAGGTCAGCCTGCTCGTGTGGACAACGACACCCTGGACGCTGCCCAGCAACGTCGCGGTCGCCGCGGGCCCTGGGATCGACTACGTCCTGGCCCGACCCGCCCCTGATGCCCACGAGCTCCTCGTCCTGGCCCGAGAGCGGGTCACCCCCGCGCTCGGGGACGAGGCCGAGGTCGTCGCGCACCTGACCGCGAGCGACCTCGTCGGCGCCCACTATCGCGCACCCTTCGAGTTCCTTCCCATCGAAGGGGACTACCACTACGTCACGGTCGGGGAGTTCGTGACGACCACCGAGGGCACCGGGCTCGTCCACCTCGCCCCCGCCTTCGGCGCGGACGACATGGAGGTGGCCCGCCGCGAACGCCTGCCGGTGGTCAACCCCGTGGATCCCGACGGCCGCTTCAGGACCGGGCCCTGGTCCGGCACTTTCGTGCGCGACGCCGACCCGAACATCATCGCCGCGATGCAGGACGCCGGCCTCGTGATCAAAGCCGGCACATATGCGCACACCTATCCGTTCTGCTGGCGCTGCCACACGCCGCTCATCTACTACGCGAAGCTGTCGTGGTACATCCGCACGACGGCGCGTCGCGAGGAGTTGCTCGCTGCCAACGCGAAGATCAACTGGCACCCCGAGCACATCCGAGAAGGGCGTTTCGGCAACTGGCTCGAGAACAACGTCGACTGGGCCCTGTCCCGCGATCGCTACTGGGGCACCCCGCTGCCCTTCTGGCGCTGCCCGGCCGATCACATCACGGTCGTCGCCTCCCGCGCCGAGCTCGGCACGCTTGCCGGTCAGGACCTCTCCGACCGCGACCCGCACCGCCCCTACGTGGACGAGGTCACCTTTGCCTGCCCTTCGCGTGAGGCCGCGGGAGGGGCCGGAGGCCCGGGCGGGCGGGGCAACGTAGACGGAGAAAGCTGCGGACTTCAGGCCCGTCGAGTGCCTGAGGTTGCCGACGCCTGGTTCGATTCCGGGGCTATGCCATTCGCCCAGTTCGGCTATCCCCATCTGGGCCACGAAGAGTTTGCGCTCCGCTTCCCAGCTGACTTCATCGCCGAGGCGATCGACCAGACCCGCGGCTGGTTCTACACGCTCCTCGCGGAGTCAACGCTGCTGTTCGGCGAGCCGTCGTACCGCACCGTCCTCTGCCTCGGCCACATCGTCGACGAGCAGGGCCGGAAGATGTCGAAGTCGCTCGGCAATGTGCTCGACCCTTGGGAGCTGCTCGATCGCAGCGGCGCCGATGCGATGCGCTGGCTCATGTTGACGGAGGGCTCGCCCTGGCTGAACCGTCGCGTCGGCCCCCACCTGCTCGACGACATCGTCCGCCGCTTCCTCCTCACCGTCTGGAACATCCACTATTTTTTCACCACCTACGCCACTATCGACGGCTACCAACCCGGCGAGGCCGCCCCAGCAGTAGGCGACCGTCACGTCATGGACCGCTGGGTTCTCGCCGAACTGGCCGACCTCTGCGACGACGTCGACCGCTGCCTCGAACGCTACGACGTCACCACGGCGGGTCGGCGCCTGGAGCGCTTCGTCGATGACCTCTCCAACTGGTACGTCCGCCGCACCCGTCGCCGCTTCTGGAAGGAGGTTGCCGAGGACCGCGCCGACAAGGCGGCCGCATATGCCACGCTCCATGCCTGCCTCGCAACCCTCGCGCGGCTCCTGGCACCCTTCACACCGTTCGTGGCCGATCAGCTGTGGGAGGACCTCGTCGTCTCCCAGGACCCGCGTGCCCCGGTCTCCGTTCACCTCACCGACTTCCCCACCCCGCCCAGGGAGTGGCGGGACGAAGGTCTGAAGACTGCGATGTCGACTGCCCGTCGGATCGTCGAACTCGGCCGCCAGGCCCGCAACTCCTCTGGGGTCAAGGTCCGACAACCCCTTCCCCGGGCACTGGTCACGGTCCCCGAACACGAGCGAGCGGGCCTCACGCCCCTGCTCCACGAGGTCGCCGATGAGTTGAACGTGAAACGCGTCGAGCTGGCGGATCAGGCGACCGAGCTTGTCGAGCGCTCGCTGCGGCCGAACTTCCGCGTCCTCGGACCCGTGTTCGGCAGCGACGCCCCCGCCGTCGCCGAGGCTCTCCGGGCGCTTCCACCCGGTCAGGCCGCAGCTGTCGCGGATGCGCTGGAGGAGGGCAAGGCACGGTTGCAGACCGGCGAACGGACGTTCGTGCTCACCCCCGACATGGTCGAGGTCGTCGAGATGCCTCGCACCGGCTGGCGGCTGGCCCGCGAGGCGAGCCGGTCATTCGCCCTCGACGTCGAGATTCCCGAAGAGTTGCGCGTCGAGGGCTACGTGCGGGAGCTCATCCGGGCGGTGAACGAGCGCCGCAAGGAGCTCAACCTCGACCTCGACACCCGCATCGTTCTCCACCTCGACATCGAACCGCCGTCACTCTACGAGCGCCTGTCCGAAGGCGAGTGGTTCGAGACGCTGACCCGCGAGGTGCTCGCCACCGCGGTTCGTCGGGGGCGCTTGCCTTCCGCGGTCGAGCTGTCCCTGGACGACCATGTCCTCGCGACCGTGTCGGTCGAAACTGCCCCGGCTTGATGGTCCGTCCCTCCCGCCTCGGTAGTGGTCTTGATCTGCCCACCCGCCCGGGGCTGCGGCCCTTCCCCGGACAGTCCTGTGCCGGTCTTCAAGCTCCCCAACCGGCCGGGCCAGCCAAAGACCGCTCCGACTCCAAGACCACTACCTTCGTGCCCTCCCGTCTCACCCGGCGCCTGATCGCCGTCGGGCTCGCTCTGGGGGCTCCCACGGTGGTCGGCCTCGTGCGCCACCTGCGTTTCCAGGCCGGGGTGCGAGCTGGCAGCCTGCCACCGGTGGGGGCCGCAACTCGCACGTTGCCGCCGCCCCACGAGGGCCGGCTATCGCGTGCCCTCGCCAGCTGGGTGCCAGCACCGCCCCGGGGGCGTATCGGACGGCTCGCCGCCGCCCTGTGGTCGAGTCCAGCGACGATGCTCGGCGCGGCACTCGGCGCCACAACCGGAGGGGTCTGGCGGCGCGACGAGGAGCACCGCTTCTGGCTGGTCGAGGGCGGAGAACGGGGGGTTGCACGCGTCGTTCGCTGGCTGGGCTTCGAAGCGAGCGCGGTCGGCCAGGTGGTGTTCAGTCGCACTCGTCCCATCTCGCCGCTGGTGGCAGCCCACGAAGCGGTTCATGTCCGCCAAGCGGAACGGCTCGGGATCCTCATCGCCCCGCTCTACCTCTGGCTCTGGGCGCGGCGGGGTTATCGCGATCACCCCCTCGAGCGAGCCGCTCGAGGGGGCGCGGCCCGTGCCGAAGCCCCGGTCGTTCACCGACCTCCGATACCACCACGCCCCTGAGTGCGGGCCGGGTGGCGTCCCTCGCCGCTCGACCTGGCGCCCTCCGTCGCTCCCGGAGCGGCGCAAAGCTGCAGAACGGCAGGCAGTTACTTGGGTTCGTGAAGGTAAGCGGCTATCGCTCGCGCGTCCTCCTCGACCACCTCGAGATCAGGCATGGCGGTGCCAGGCTCGACCTCCTGGGGATTCATGATCCAGTGCACGAGGTTCTCGGGGGTGTTCGGCAGTTGACCGGCGATGTAGGCGCGCTCGTGGAAACGTGTGAGTGGCGGTCCGACGAGCCCATCCGCGCCGCGTATCCCTGGGATGGTATGGCAGGAACCGCAGCCATAGGTGTCGATAGCTTCCTGCGCGGCGTGTTGTGCCTCTTGCTTCGGCGAAGGTTGGCCCCCGCAGGCGGCACCCACGGCCAGCACGACAGCAGTGGCGACGACCTCCGGTCGCAGCCCGGTCCATGGCGCCTGCCCCATGCCCGCCCCTCACCCCGCCCTTCGTCTTTCGACGCCTAGCCTCGCAGCGGCTCTCCTCAGCCCTCCTGTCGCCACCACCGACGAACGTCCGTCTTCGCCCTCGCCCTCTCTGCGTGTGAGCCGCTTCGATGCTGGCAGGGCGGGTTTCGGCGCCCAAGGGCCTGACGCAGGGACTGTTCTCTGGCAGCGGAGCGTCAACCGCAGCGCGAGTACTCGCAGCACCGTCCTGACGTGCCAAGGCCGGCAGGCGACCCCGGAGCACAACTCAAGCGAGGACGAGGAGGCGGACGATGGCGGTAGGAACATGTTCCACATGCGGGAACGAGTATGACAAAGCGTTCGAGGTGACCGCCCCCGATGGCCAGAACCTCCTCTTCGACACCATCGAATGCGCTGCTCATGCACTCGCGCCCACCTGCACGCACTGTGGCTGCCGCATCCTGGGGCATGGGGTCGAGGCCGACGGCAAGGTCTTCTGCTGCGCCCACTGCGCCGCCGAAGAAGGGGTGGACGGTTTGGCCGACCGAGTGTGAGGATCCTGGGGAGCCCGGGCCCAGGGAAGGCCCGGCGGGTGGGCAGATGCGGGAAGGGCCGCAGCCCGGGCGGGCGGGTAGCTGCAAGGCCGCGACGGAGTCGGGTGGGGTCAGGCTCGGACGGACAGCCCCGGTTCGAACGACGTGCGGACGACCGTATAGAACGTATGGGACAGGCTTGCGTATCGCTCAAGGAATGCCATGAGTGCCGGCGGCAACGTACACGTGCGAGAGCGGGACGGTCGGTGGATCGTGGAGCGGGAGGGACGCAGCGACGCGGTCTCGGAACACGTTCTCCAAGGCGATGCCATCGCGGCCGGTCGCCAGCTCGCGGCCAGGGAGGGCGTGCAGTTCCTACTTCACGGAGCCGCTGACGGGCGCGTTACCAGGCGCGAATCAGTCTCGCACACGCCAGCGAGCGAGGCGCGTTCGGACGACACGGGGGATGTGCCATCTGCGTGACGGGCAGAGATCCTCGCGCCTCGGCGAACTTTACGCCTCAACCCTACGGGGACGGGGTGTAAGCGGATTCTGCGTACCTGCGGCCAGAGAGAGCGCCCGTCGCGGGACCGCTAACCGCGCCGGTTTGTTACTTGTGCCTCGCGTCTGCTTCGATGTTTGGGCTCATCTCCGCGGGGCTGGCCCGAGCGCACCACCGAGCTCGACCTGGGAGGACCCCGCCCCTCAAGCCTAGGAAGACGGGACGAGCAGACGTTGACCCCTTGCCTGCTTCCACTCGACACTCGAGAAAGTGATCCGCATCCGAACCCGTTCGACGAGCGACTCATCGTGGGGCTCTTTCCCCCCCGTCGACGAGGCGCTGGCTGAGGACGGCCAGGTGGGTATGCAGGTCGCTTCACGACCAGAGCCGGCGCCAGGACGCACGCGGCGCTGGGGCCGAATCGCGGCTGTCGTCGTCGTCGTGTTCTGTCTGTTTGCCATCGGCGCGGTGACGGCCTTCGCCGCCGACCTGCAGCGCTTCCGACAGGCCACGCTCGGCACCCTGCTGCCCGGTGCCGTGATCGAAGGCGTCAACGTCGGGCTGATGAACCGCGGGCAGGCAGTGGCAGCGGTCGAAGCCGCCCTCGCGCCGACCCTTGACCGTACCGTGACCTTAAAGGCCGACAACCAGACGTGGCATACGAGCCTGCGGGAGCTCGGAGCAACAACCGATACCGAAGCTGTCGTCGACGAGGCGCTCGCAGCCTCCGAGCAGGTCAGTTGGTCGACCCTTGCCGCCCTGCGTTGGCAGGCGCGCACGGTGCCGCACACAGGCGATGTCGTGGTCAGCGAGCCCCTCGAGGCTGTCGAACGGCTCGTCGAGCAGATCGCGAACAAAATCGACACCCCCGCCCGGAACGCCAAACTGCGCTACGACCGCACGAGCTTCTCGGTCGTTCCGGAGGCCGACGGGCGGCAGGTGAACCGGGCGGAGGCGAGGGCCCGCGTCCTGGCGGCGCTGTCTGGCGGGCCTGACGTCGTCAACGTGCCTGTAGATGCCTTGCGGCCCAAGGTGACGAGCGCAAGTTTTCGGCAGGTACTGTTCCTGCGTCAGTGGGAGCACCGCCTCATGTACTACATCGACGGCCGGCTGGTGCGCAGCTACCTCGTGGCCACCGGCACCGGTGGCTATCCCACCCCGACCGGCGTCTATCGGGTGACTAAGAAGAGACCCAATCCGGTGTGGATCAATCCAGCTCCACGCGGCTGGGGTCGTGACCTTCCCGCCCGTATCGGGCCTGGGCCGAACAACCCTCTCGGGCTGCGGGCACTGAACTGGTCCGTTTCGGGGATTCGCTTCCACGGCACGGCCAACGTCAACTCGCTGGGGCGCGACGCATCGCACGGTTGCGTCCGCCTGTCGAACCCCGACATCGTCGATCTCTACGCGCTCGTCCGAACCGGCGCCACCATCATCTCGGTCCGCTGACCCACATCGTGCTCGCCGCCCCTGGGCGAGCTGGTAGACGCGAGTAGAAACTGGGCAGCAATCCGCCTGACGGATGGCTCAGTCAGCGACGCGCCTGGGCGAGGATCTCGCGGGCTGTCGTCTCTCCGATGCCGCGGATGCTCGTAAGCTGCTCGACTGTCGCGGCCTGAATCGCTTCAACCGACCCGAACTCGCGCAGCAGCGCCTCCTGCTTGGCTGGGCCGAGCCCCTTGATCTTGGCGAGCTCAGCACGGGCCGCTTCCCCCGTCGTCTCGCTGACGGCCCGCTGGGTGCTCCTGGTGGCCCCGGGGAGCCCACTCCGGTCACTCGCTCGTCGTCCCGTCGCCTTCTTCGCCGGCGTCCGCTGCGTCGCTTCGCGCCTACCAGCCGGAGCCACCGTGGTCCGCTTGCTCGCGGCCTTCTTCGTGGCCTTGGCGGCGGTCTTCTTCGCCGTCGTCCCCTCCGACGCCCTGGGCATCTCCCCACCCGCCGGGCCTGTCGCCCTTCCCCTGGAAGCTGTCTTCTTCGGCGCTGGTCGAGTCGGACTGTCAGCTGTAGCTGGGCCCGGAGTCGCAACCGCATCCTCTACCGGAGCTGCCGAGGCGCCCGTGGGCGCGACGGGCATCTCCGCGGTCCGCGTCTCAGCAGCTGGCTCGGCTCTCGTTCGGCTCGCACTGGTGTCCGCCGTGCGCTTCGGCACGAGCGGTGGCTCAGCCGCCGCCTCCCGTGCCGGCTCGGCTTCCAGGATTCCCTCCGCCTCCA
>JALYGD010000147.1 GCA_030777265.1 Actinomycetota bacterium
GACGGTCGACCCCCAGGAGCCTCACGATGACGCCCTGCGGCAGGGCTGCGTGCGCTTCAACCGCCTCGAGGGGTGCCACTTCGCCGGGGGAGCGTTCTGGTTCGATGACACCGCGGGCGGCGAGAGGCGTCTGGGGCAGATCTTCCGTTACCTGCCGGCGACCAACATCCTCGAACTATTCTACGAGGGCAGCGACGCCAATCAGATGCAGAGCCCCGACAACATCGGTGTCACGCCGTGGGGCGACCTGTGGTTCGCCGAGGACGGCGAGGGCGAGAACCGGGTGATGGGCGTCACCCCCGACGGGCAGGTGTACAAGTTCGCTAGCAACCGCCTCAACGACTCAGAGTTCGCCGGCCCAACCTTCGCCCCCGACGGTCGCACCTTCTTCGTCAACATCCAGGAGCCGGGCTTGACGTTCGCTATCTGGGGACCTTTCGCCCGCCGCAATGCCGGCGGCTCCCGACGCATGGCCGCGGCCCCACCCCCGGCCAAAATGGCCCCCCGGATCTCGGGTGAGCTGACGGAGACAGCCGAACGCCTGGGCCTGAGCCCCCTGGAGGCCGCCGCATACGATCGCCTCGGCGTGCCGCTGGCCTGAGACCGGGTGGACCGGCGCCGGGGGGCGTGTCGGATGCTCCGAATGCTGGACGGACCGGGTGCCTAGCCCAACAGCTAACGGAGGCACCCGCGATTCCGAGCCGCCTGCGAACCCCGAGTCGCCTGCCACTTCTGGTCGCGGGGGAAGCTGCGGCTTGGACAGCCTTCGCGGGGATGGCCGTAGACACCGCCCGGCTCAGCGCCAGGCGTCCGCGAAGGCAACGGTGAGGCGGACACGTCGGTGTAGCGGTTAGGCTCGTGTCGTGAATCCGTTTCACGTAGGTGCGCTGGATTCGTTGCGGCGTCGGCTAGCGCGGCACCAGGGCCGCCCTAGGCACAGTCGGGAGCCGTTGTGGCGGCTGCTGGCCGAAGAGGGGTGGATGGCTCTGCAGTGGCTGGCCGGGCGCAGGCTGCTTCGAATATGGCTGGCCGCGCTGCTGGTTGGCCTGGCAGCGTGGATCGGTTTCAGTGACGCGGTCCCCGGGCCGGTGCTAGGGGGGTCTTGGCGGTGGGTGGCGGCAGGCACGTTCGCGGCTGTGGTCGGTGCGTGGCTGCACTGGCGCGTGCACAGGGAAGGGCAGCGGTGACTGGGAGGCTGATGAGGCTGTTCTGGAACGCGAGGTGTTGCAGCCGCTGCGCAGCATCGCGTTGATCGTCACCAGTACTTCACCGCTGGATTGGCTGGCGCCCTGGCGTAGGTAGGCCTCGCAGCTGTGCTGGTTCGGCACCGAGCCGGGCGCGGGACTTGTGGGACGAGTGCGGGTGGTCGATCGTTGGTGCGCGAGATCGAAGAAACGCAGCTACCAGGGGTGGGGGTGCGCTACTCCTTTCGGGCATCGAGCGGTCAGCGTCTGTCGGTGCTGCACCACCGCACCGGACGCCGCGAGCTTTTTGTCGAGGTTGCTGGCGACCCCGACGCCGCCCGCCCCCTGCTCGAACTCGATGAGCGCGACAGCCGAATCCTCGGCGAACTGCTAGGCGAATCGCGGGTAGTACCCGACTTCGAGCGGTTGCAGCAGAGCGTCGGGGGGATGACCTTGGACTGGCTTGCGGTCGAGCCCACCAGCCGTGTCGCGGAGCGCACCATCGGAGAGCTCGCCGTGCGCAGCAGCACCGGTGCCACCATCGTCAGCGTCGTCCGCGGCGAGGAGCAGATCCCCAACCCGGGCGCTGACCTGCGTCTGGAGGCCGGGGACCTCGCCGTGGTGATCGGTCTCCCGGAAAGCTGTCGGCGAGCTCGCGACCTGTTCCGTGGCGGCTGAGTGGATGCCCCCAGCCTGTTCTTGGAGCTGGGCGCGCTGCTGGTCGTGCTCGCAGGGGCGGCGCGACTCGGCGAGCGGCTGGGGTTGTCGCCCATTCCGCTGTACCTGCTGGTGGGCCTGGCCCTAGGCGAAGGCGGCCTGTACCCCCTGGTCACGGCCGAGGGGTTCATCGAGGCGGGTGCCGAGATCGGGGTAGTGCTGCTGCTGCTCCTGCTGGGCTTGGAATACTCGCCGGGGGAGTTGTTGGGTGGGCTGCGCAGCAACGCGGCCGCTGCCGGCCTTGACCTGCTGCTCAACTTCACCCCAGGCATGGCCGCCGGACTGCTGCTGGGCTGGGGGGTGCTGGGCGGCGCCGTGCTGGGTGGGGCCACCTACATCTCCTCGTCAGGGATCGCGGCCAAAGTCGTGGAGGACTTCGGCTGGCTCGCCAACCGCGAAATCCCCACGGTGCTGTCCCTGCTGGTGGCCGAAGACCTGGTCATGGCCGTCTACCTGCCCCTGGTCGGGGCGCTGCTGGTCGGTGGCAGCCCCGCAAGCGTTGGAGTGTCCGCTGCCGTGGCCATGGCCGCCGCAGGCATCGTGCTCCTGGTCGCCCTGCGTTACGGGTCCATGGTCAGCCGGGTGGTGTTCAGCCACTCCAATGAGGCGCTCCTGCTCGGCGTCCTGGGCCTGACCCTGCTGGTGGGCGGGGCGGCCGAAACACTTCACGTTTCGGCCGCCGTGGCCGCCTTCCTGATCGGCATCGCCTTCTCCGGACCGCTCCAAGAGGGGGCCCGCGGCCTGTTGCATCCCCTGCGTGACCTCTTTGCCGCCACCTTCTTCGTCTTCTTCGGACTGGGCATAGATCCCGCCGACATCCCTGCGGCCGCTCCAGCCGCGGCCCTGCTCGCCCTAGCCACCGCCGTTACCAAGGCGGCTACCGCCTGGTGGGCAGGCCGGCGGGCGGGAGTCGCGTCGCGCGGCCGCTGGCGGGCCGCTTCCGTGCTGATGGCGCGCGGCGAGTTCTCCATCGTGGTCGCCGAACTCGGCGTCGCCTCCAACCTCCACCCCTCGATCGGCCCCGTCGCCGCCACCTACGTCCTACTGCTGGCCATCAGCGGACCGCTGGCCGCCCGCCAGTTTCGATGACGGCT
>JALYGD010000148.1 GCA_030777265.1 Actinomycetota bacterium
CGGTCGAGGGGCAGCAGGCCGGCGATCAGCCGCAGCACCGTCGACTTGCCGCAGCCACTCGGCCCCACGAGGCTGACAAGCTCCCCGTCACGCACCTCGAGCGAGAACCCCTCAACCGCCCGCACCGCCTCGAAGCGCCGGTGGACATCGACGAGAGAAAGCGTGACGTCTTCGCTCCCCTGCGGCATCATGAGATCACCTCGACGCGGGCGGGGGAGGGCGTGAGGGCCGGACGTCCCGGCTCAGCCTTGTCTTGGCGGGAAGGGGACGACTCGGTCGCCCGCACCAGGATCCCGACCGGGACGAGTGCGGCGGCGACAATGGTGAGGGCCGGCAGGCCCGCACCCTCCCACCGGGACTCGGAGGCGAGCTGCCACACCCATACCGACAGGGTCTCGAAGCCGAAGGGGCGCAACAGGAGCACGATAGGCAGCTCTTTCATGGCGTCGAGCAGAACCAGCACGAACGCTACCCCGACCCCGGAACGGATCATGGGCAGGTGGACGCGGCGCAGGATACGCGTGCTCGAGGCCCCGAGCGCTCGCGCAGCGAGCGTCATGCTCGGTGAGACCTTCTGCAGACTCGCCTCCACTCCGCTGTAGGCGAGCGCCATGAACCGCACGACGTAGGCGTAGAGGAGGCCGACGAGCGACCCCGTGACGAGCAGGCCCCCGCTCAGGAGACCGAGTTCGCGCACTGCCCGATCCGTTCCGGCCACCACGAGGAGAACCCCGATCGCCACGACCGGCCCCGGTACGACGTAGCCGACCATCGTGAGGTGGGCCGCCGAGCGGATGAGGCGCCCACCGTGCAGGCGGGTCCCGTTCGTCACGAGCGCGGCCAAGGTCACGCAGGCCACTGCTGCTGCGGCGGCGAGGCGCAGACTGTCGGTGAGCAGGTGCAAGTAGCGGCGGTCGAACGCCCCCCACAGGCCACCCACAGTATCCGTGTCGACCCAGAAGAACAGCTGCAGGACCGGCACGAAGAAAGCGACTCCGACCACCAGGCCACAGATGGCGGTCGCGGACCAGGCACGCCAGCTTCGCAGGCCCGTGGTCTCGAGGCCACGACTGCTTGCTCCCTGCTGAAAGTAGCGGGCGCGCCCCCGCAGCCCTCGTTCGAGGAGGACGACCGCAAGCGCGAACACGAGCACGAGCGCTGCGAGCTCGGTTGCGGCGGCACGATCAAACATACCCTTCCAGACCCGGTACACCCCCACGGAGACGGTCTCGACGTTGAAGTACTGCACGCTCGCGAAGTCGGTGAGCGTCTCCATCATCACGAGCACGAGCCCTGCCGCCAGCGAAGGGCGAGCCAGGGGCAGGACGACCCGGCGGGCCGCTGCCAGACGGCTCAGCCCGAGGGTGCGTGCCGCCTCGTACGTCGTCGCCGCCTGCTCACGCAGGGCGACTCGCGCGAGCAGGTAAACGTAGGGGTAGAGCGTGAGCGAGAGGACGACCGCGGCGCCGGCCAGCGAGCGCACCGAGGGAAACCATGCCTCACGGCCGAACAAGGCCCGCCACGCGCCCTGCACAGGACCCGCATAGGACAGCAGTGACAGGAACACGAAGCCAAGCACGTAGGCTGGCATGGCGAGAGGCAGCACGAGCAGCCATGCGAAGGCACGGCGCCCCGGAAAACGGTAGGCGGTGACCAGCCAAGCCAGACCCCCGCCCAGCGTAAGGGTGCCGAGCGCAACTGTGAGCATGAGAGCCAGCGTCGTCACAAGCATCCCCGGCAGCCGGGTTGCCCACAGGTGCGCCCACACTTGGGGGGTGGGGATGAGGAGCGATCCCACGACCACGGCCACCGGCAGCACGACGAGACCCGCGGCGGCGAGGACGACGAGCGCCCAGCCCCGTCCCCTTCGGGCTCGCTTGGCACCTCTGAGAGCGACGGTCACGTGACCATCACCGTCGCCGTCTTAGGCGACCTAAGACGCCTCCTCTCGCGACGCTCCCGCAGAGCGCCGCTCACGTGTAGCCCACCTCGTCCATGAGCTTGACCGCCTCGGCGTTCAGCGCACCGTATTCCGCGGCCGAGACTGGGTCCCGCTTAAAAGGCCCGAAGTGCTCGACAAGCAGGGGTGCCGCTTGCACGTCGGGATTGACCGGGTACTCGTAGTTCCCGTCCACGAACTCGCTCTGCCCGTCGCTGGCGAGCCACTCGAGCAGCCGGACCGCCT
>JALYGD010000149.1 GCA_030777265.1 Actinomycetota bacterium
GCGCGTGCGTCCCGTAACACGCTGTAGGGGGTGGCCTATGGCCACCCCGTCCTGGTGCGAGGCAGGGACGAGCTAGAAGTCCATGTCGCCCATCCCGCCGTGGCCGTGACCGGCCCCTGCGGCTGGCGCCTTCTGCTCCTCCGGTTTGTCGGCGACGAGCGCCTCGGTGGTGAGCAGGAGCCCCGCGATCGACGCGGCGTTCTGGAGCGCCGAGCGGACCACCTTCGCCGGGTCGATGATGCCGGTTTTCGCGAGGTCGACGTACTCCCCGCTCAGCGCGTCGAGCCCCTCACCCTGGTCGAGGGTGCGGACCTTCGCGACCACGACCGAGCCCTCGTGGCCGGCGTTGTTGGCGATCCAGCGCAGCGGCTCGGCGAGCGCAGCCTTCACGATCCTGGCGCCGGTGAGGTAGTCGCCTTCGAGGTCGAGCTTCTCCAGCGCCTTCTCGGCCCATACGAGGGCGGTGCCACCACCCGAGACGATGCCCTCCTCCACGGCCGCGCGGGTCGCCGAGAGCGCATCCTCGATGCGGTGCTTCTTCTCCTTCAGCTCGGTCTCCGTGGCCGCGCCGACCTTGACGACCGCAACCCCGCCGGAGAGCTTCGCGAGCCGCTCCTGCAGCTTCTCGCGGTCCCAGTCGGAGTCGGTGCGCTCGATCTCGGCCTTGAGTTGGCTGATCCGGCCCTTGATGTCCTCCTCTGAGCCCGCGCCCTCGACGATCGTCGTGTTGTCCTTGGTGATGACGACCTTGCGGGCACGCCCGAGCAGGTCGAGAGTCGTGCTCTCGAGCTTGAGACCCACCTCCTCGCTGATGACCTGACCACCGGCGAGGATCGCGATGTCCTGCAGCATCGCCTTGCGACGCTCACCGAACCCTGGAGCCTTCACTGCCGCGGACTGGAACGTGCCACGGATCTTGTTCACGACCAGCGTCGCGAGGGCCTCGCCCTCGACATCCTCAGCGATGAGAACCAGGGGACGCCCGGCCTGCATGACCTTCTCGAGGAGGGGCAACAGGTCGTGAACAGCCGAGACCTTCTGGTTGGCGAGGAGGATAAAGGGGTCCTCGAACACGACCTCCATGCGCTCCGGGTCCGTAACCATGTACGGCGAGACGTAACCCTTGTCGAACTGCATCCCCTCGACGAAGTCGAGTTCCATGCCGAAGGTCTGCGACTCCTCGACTGTGATGACCCCGTCCTTGCCGACCTTGTCCATCGCGTCGGCGATGATCTCGCCGATCTCGAGGTCGTTGTTGGCCGAGATGGCGGCGACGTGCGCGATCTCCTCCTGCGTCTCGATGTCACGCGCCTGCTTCGCGATCTCGCCGACCGCAAGCTCGACCGCCTCGTCCATGCCGCGCTTCAGCAGCATCGGATTGGCACCGGCCGCGACGTTGCGCATCCCCTCACGGACCATGGCCTGAGCAAGCACGGTCGCGGTCGTCGTGCCGTCACCGGCGACGTCATTCGTCTTGGTCGCGACCTCTTTGGCGAGCTGGGCCCCCATGTTCTCGTAGGTTTCCTCGAGTTCGATCTCCCGGGCGACGGTGACCCCATCCTTGGTGATGGTGGGGGCGCCCCACTTCTTGTCTATGACGACGTTTCGTCCCTTGGGGCCGAGGGTCACCTTGACTGCATCGGCGAGCCTGTTCACGCCGGACTCGAGCCGACGCCGGGCCTCCTCGGAGTAGGCAAGCATCTTCGGCATTGCGTTGTGCCTCCTTCAGGTATCAGTTGTGACTGGTCAGCAGCACGTGCACGGTGGAGCGGCTGTCACTGCCCGACGACAGCGAGCAGATCGCGGGCCGAGAGGATGAGGTACTCGTCACCTTCCACCGTGACCTCGGTGCCGCCGTACTTGCTGTAGAGGACGACGTCGCCCTCCTGAACGTCGAGCTTGACGAGCTCACCCGTCTGCTCGGACCGCTTCCCCGGCCCAACAGCCACGACGGTGCCCTGCTGTGGCTTCTCTTTTGCCGTGTCCGGGATTACGAGACCGGAGGCGGTGCGCTCTTCAGCCTCATGCGGCCTCACGACGACCCGGTCCTCCAGCGGCCTGACATTTACTGCGGTTGCCGTTGCCAACGTGCCCTCCTAACGTTCTCGTCCTGTTACGGCCCGGCTACGGCGGGGGCTACTCGGCGCGTGGTCCACTGCTCGCGGCGCCTGATAGCACTAGCCGCGCCAACCGGGCTCTTAGCACTCGACCCCTTTGAGTGCTAGAACCACCGTAGCAGTCGACCTTTCAGAGTGTCAAACGGGCATTTTTGCCATGAATGGGACGGCCCGGCCTGGAACTCCCGCACCGCTGGTGCGGCTTTCGAATATGGAGAGCGCTTGGCGCGCGAGGAGACGGCGGTTCTCTCGAATATGCCAGTAGCCTGTCGCTCGGCGCGTCATTGACTGAACGGCCAGTCAATCCCCTGGGTACGAACAGCGCGGGCACTTCAGGCACGTCAGACCGAAGGAAACGGGTGGCCGATGGACTACCAGCAGCGGCTCGGGGAGCGCCTGCGCGCGATCAGGGTGCAACAGGGTCTCACCTTGCAAGAAGTCGAGGAGAAAAGCGGAGGCCGTTGGAAGGCGGTCGTGGTCGGCTCCTATGAGCGCGGTGACCGTGCTATCTCCGTGTCGAAACTGGCTCGCCTCGCCCGCTTCTACGGGGTACCCGTTTCTGAGCTCCTTCCCAGCGCACCGCAGTCCGAGCCGACGGAAGCCGCTGGGCCATCGCGAGGCATCGCGCTCGACCTCACGCGCCTCGACGAGGAGGGGGTTGATCCTCAGTTCCGAGCGGTAGCCCGGTTCGCCCAGACGATTCAGATCGAACGCGGCGACTTCAATGGGCGGGTGTTGACCTTGAGAACGGACGACCTTCGCGCCCTCGCGATCCTCTCTGGGGCCTCCACCGACGAGTTCGTCGAGCGACTCGAGGAGTCAGGGCTGCTTACACACGCCTGACCGAGGCTCATGCTCGGCTCTCGCCGACCCGGAGGGCGCGTCGTCGCTGACGCAGCGCAGCGATAACGGGGAGGAACTCCTCGTTGCTCACGACTATGTCCGTCGCTGTCTTAGGAGACCCAAGACAGCGCCTCTCGCACGCTCCTGCGGAGCGCGCTCACGACCGCACCGCGAGCCGCCATTCTTCTTGATCAACGAAGCCCGCACGAGCATACGTCCGCAGAGCGGGCTCGTTATCGGCACGCACGTGCAATGACACCGGCCCGGAGCGCTCGCGGAGTGCCTCGCGGACCGCGGTAGTGACAGCAGCCACGCCAAGTCCTCGGCCGCGGGCGTCAGGCCGCACACAGATTCCCGACAGCTGCACGCCGTAGCGGTCGGAGTCGACCGAGCGCTCGATCTTCAGGAGCGGCTCCCCCGGCTCGCCCAAGCAGTAGACGGAACCCTGCCTGACCGCCGACTCCATGCGCTGCCGATAGGCACGCAGGCCGGCGCGACCCGGGTGCGGACCGTACTCGTCGTCGACGTGAAGCTGCACCGCGAGCTCGGCCAAGCCATTCACATCGGCCCGTACCGCTCGCCGCAGCCCAGGATTGGCGACCTCATCCTGGCTCGGAACACGCTCGACGTCGACGGTCTGGTAGCGCTGGGCATGTACGACGAGTTCTGGATCGCGGCCCCAACATTGCAGCAGCTGTTCAGCGGCATCCGCGTCACCCACGACGTGCCGCCAGCGTCGCTGCGGCATGCCGGCGGCGCCTATGACGTCAGGATCACCGCACGGAACGATCAGGTGTCCAGCCAACACGATCGCGGCGGCCCAATCTTGAGCTTGCTCGGCGACGCGGACCACGTAAGCGCCTCGGGTGTCTATGGTTGCGAGGGGGAACATGTGCCGCACCTCACCACCCGCCGGACAAGGCCATGTCGTGAGGCGCTCGACGACCTCGGGAATTTCGTCGTTCGACACGCGGCGCCACCGCGTCTTTCCGCTCATCCCTCTCGTCCTGTCCAAGAGCGCAGGGCCCCGGGGGCGACGGTAACCAGCTCGAGGGTGGGATCGACCGCCAGGTCCAGTGAGGAAACCTTGCCGGCAGCGAGCAAGTTCGCGCCCGCCGCGGCGATCATCGCCCCGTTGTCGGTGCAGAGTAGCGGGGAGGGAGCGAGCAACCGCAGCCCTCGCTGCTCGCATGCCTGGCGCATGCGTTCCCGGAGCCGTGAGTTCGCAGCAACGCCGCCGGCGATCACCACTGCCTCGACGCCTTCGGCCGAAGCAGCCGCCAGGGTCTTGTTGAGCTGCACGTCGACGATCGCTTCCTGAAAAGACGCCGCTACGTCGGCCACGTCGGGCTCCTCGTCACGAGCCTCGAGGTCGCGCAGGTAGCGGACGACGGCCGTCTTCAAGCCGGAGAAGGAAAAGTCGTACGTGGCCCCGCTCATCATCGGCCGTGGGAACGCGATCGCCGTGGGATTGCCATGCCGAGCGAGACGGTCGATTTCGGGACCACCGGGGAATCCCAGACCGAGGAAGCGTCCGATCTTGTCGAACGCCTCCCCCGCGGCGTCGTCGACGGTCGCACCCAACTCTCGGAAGCTGTCCACAGCTTCCATGACGACGAGACTCGTGTGACCCCCCGACACGACGAGCGCGACAAGGGGTGGCTCGAGCTCGCCGTACTCGAGTTGCGTGGCCACGACGTGAGCCTGCAGGTGATTGACGCCCACGAGCGGCAAGCCCAGAGCGAGCGCGAGGCCCTTTGCCGCCGCCACGCCGACGAGGAGGGCACCGACGAGTCCAGGTCCGGCGGTGACAGCGACTCCGTCGAGGTCGTCGAGACGGGCGCCCGCTTCGACGAGCGCACGCTCGATCGCGGGCTGGAGGAGCTCGAGATGGGCCCGGGCCGCAACTTCGGGCACGACTCCTCCGTAGGGGGCGTGGAGGTCGACCTGGGAGGAGATGACGTTCGCCCGGACCCGCAATCGATCCTCGACCACCCCCACCGCCGTCTCGTCACACGACGTTTCAATGCCGAGCACGAGCACGCGGACTACCTCCTCGCCGTCCAACCACGGACCCGCAGCCCACGCGTCGAGCCACTCACCGCCTCGAAGCTCGAGGCAAACTCCTCCGACTGCACCCCGTGCAGCCACATGATGAGGGCATCCTCGTTCGTGTCCTCGTAATAGCGTGGACGCACGCCCACGGGCGCGAAACCGAAACGACGATACAGCGCCTGCGCGGCGTTGTTGCCGACGCGCACCTCGAGGGAAGCCGCTTCCATGCCACGCTTACGAGCCGCGCGTAGCAGACTCGCGACCAGTGCCGTGCCGATGCCCTGACGGCGGAACTGGGGCGCAACCACGACAGTCGTGATGTGGGCCTCGTCGTCGACGAGCACCATTCCGCTGTAGCCGAGGACGCGACGCCCACGCAGTGCGACGAGGTAGACGCGGGAGTCCCGCTGGGCCAGCTCCGAGGCGAACATGCGAGTGGACCAGGGCCGCCGGTAGACACTCGACTCGATTGCATGCACCGCTCCGAGATGCCACCGCCGCATGGCTACGATCGCGACCCGCCGTGCGCCTCCCCGCCCTAGGTCAGGGGGGTGGTGTCTTTCAGCCGGTTTCCGTCGCACGGGTGACCTCCCCCCGTCCGCCCCGCAGCCGTCCGCGTCTCTCCCAGTCGATGCGCGTGTCTGCCACCCGCAGGTAGATCGGCTCGAGCTCGTCGGGCCGCACTGTCTCCTCACGAAGGAAGCGCGGAATGGCGAGTTCGGCCAGATGGGCGGCATCCGGCCACGCGGTCTCCAAGCCCCCGAGGGTGCTGTCCTCCGAATCGAGCACCTCTGGGTAGCGCACAGCGCCGTCACCTATGATGAGGCATTCCTCGCCTGCGCCTTGGATCTCTCCCGCAAGCTTCTGGGGTGACCCCACTCGCAGCTCGCTCGTCCTCTGAACCCCCCCGGGTGCGCAGCGGTAGAAGGCCCAGAACAGCTCGCCGCGGCGGGCGTCGATCGCTGCACAGATGAGCCGGCGCACGTGACGCACAGAAAAGGCGAGTACGTCAAGGCCGCAGAGGCCCAGCACCGGCACGTGACGAGCCGCGGCGAACGTGCGGGCCGTCGCGATGCCGACCCGCAGACCGGTGTACAAGCCTGGGCCGACACCGACGGCGACACCGTTGATGGCGTCAACGTCAAGACCCACTTGATGCAGACAGAAGTCGACGGCGGGGGCGACGAACTCGCCGTGACGCTGTCCCATGTTCAGACTGGCAGCCGCCACCGGCCCCTCGGGTCGAGCCAGACATACCGAGGAACGCGGCGTGGAAGTCTCGATGGAGAGCACGAGCATCAGGCTCTCCCCCCTGCCGACTCGTCGTCGGAAGCGTGTGGTTCGCTGCCACGCTCCTCGAGCCACGGGGCGAGCAGGGGCGTGAGCTTCTCGATCCGGTCAGCCCAACTTCCCTGCCCTCGCAAGGTCACCCATCGCTCATGCTCGCCATCGCCGAGCGTGAGCACGACCTCCAGCCGGTCGAGGGGCAGCAGCGCCTCCACCGTGTCGCCCCACTCCACGAAGGTGACCGTGTCGGGGCCGAGCATCGTCTCCTCACCGAGCTCAACGACCTCCTGCAGCCGGTCGAGTCGATAGACGTCGACATGGACGAGGTCGAGATCACCCTCGTACCTGCGAACGAGCGTAAAGGTGGGCGAGGTGACACGGCGACAGACCCCGAGCGCAGCTGCGACGCCTTGCACGAAGTACGTCTTGCCCGCACCGAGCTCTCCGCAGAGCGAGACGACGTCCCCGGCGCGCAATACACCGGCTGTGGCAGCGGCGAGCGCGCGAGTATCTTCCGGGCTCGAGGTTCGAAGCACGAGTTGGCGAAAGCGTCGCTCCACTGGTGCGCGGCCGGACATTGTCCCACGTCGGGACGACGGAAATTGATCTCTCACGTCTCTGTCGCCGTCTGGCCGGCTCGGAGTTCCGTGAGTGCTTCGTAAGCCGTGGCGATGCGCCCGTCGAGTACACCCTTGGCGACCCGTACGTCGCGGCGGAGCGCACCCATCGCCTGAAGACTGCCACGTACGGCCAGGTCGGGATGGTAGGTGGGTATGAGCGTTGCGCCGTGCGTCTGGAAGCGGTAGCCGGCTACCTTGTCGATTGCCACCGTCCTACCCAGCATGAGGCCGGTAGCGACCCCACCAAGGGTCACGATGACCCGGGGCGAGAGGAGAAGCAACTGCTTTCGCAGGAAGCGGCTGCATGCCTCGACCTCGTCGAGGAGCGGCTCACGCCCACCTGGTGAGCGGCACTTCACCACGTTGCAGACGTAGACGTCGCTGCGCTGCAACCGGTTTTCGAACAGAAGGTTCGTCAGGAGATTGCCGGCGGCGCCCACGAAAGGCTTGCCCTGGAGATCCTCGTGAAGGCCGGGTGCCGCACCGATGAAGACGAGGTCCGCATCGCAGTCACCCTCCCCGAAGACGACGTGACTACGAGCCTCGTGCAGGCGGCAGCGCGTACACCCGACCGCCTGATCCTGGAGGAGATTCCAGGATGGCTCCTCGCCCGCTACTTCCCGATCGCCTCGCCCCGGGAACAGCGTCCCCGGGCGACCAGCACCATCGGTAGTGGTATCGGGCACCGATCATGCCTCCTTCCGGCCCGCCTTTACCGAACCACCAGCATCCTACCCTTCGGCGAACCTGGGCCTCCCGCCCGACGAACCCGTCAGCTCGCGTTCAGCACTCGGTCGCCAGCCACCTACACCCCACCCGCCCGGCGACCTTCGGTCGCCAGCCCGGGCAACCCGTCGCGTGAGACGGCAGCCCGCACGGCTCGCCGACATGCTTCCGCAACCACGTCTGCCGCGAGGGCGGCCACGAGGTCGACGTGTGACTCAACTTTTCCCGTTGAGAGACAGAAGATGGCGTCACCGTCAAGGGAGGTGTGGGCTGGGAGCACCGTCCGGCTGACTCCGGAGTGCGCGAGGTCCGCGACCCGTACGCCCTCATGCTTGGTCAGGCGAGCATCGCTGGCGACGCAACCGATGACGGTGTTCTCGCTCGGTCCCCCCAGCAGTTCCCCACCCTCCAGCCACCCGGGCCTCGGCGGTTCTCCGCTGCCTCCCGGCAGGTTCGCCGCGTCCGACGCAGCGTCTGGGTCGAGCACCTCAGGAAAACGGGGGGCGCCGCGGGGCGCACGGGATCGCGCGATCCACTTCCCGTCCTCGTCCCGGATCTCTCCGAATGCGTTGTTGATCACAACAGCCCCGACTGTCACACCTCCCGCTCGTTGTACTGCGATCCCCTGCCCGCCACGCCACGCGTGTTGAAAGCCGCCCACCTTCGCGACGGTGCAGCCCGTACCGGCGCCGACGCTCCCTTCGGGCGGTTCCTCCTCGACAGCAGCGTCGCAGGCGGCTCGCCCTGCCGCGGGGCCCGGCCGGGCGGCCCGCTCGGCAACACCTTGGTCGAGCACGATCGCCGCTCCCACGATCGGCACCAGCGCGGTCCGCGTCGGGTAGCCGATGCTGCGTTCTTCGAGCCAGCTCGTGACGCCGTCAGCGGTGGCGAGACCGAATGCCGAGCCGCCGCTCAGCACTACCGCGTGGCAGACGGTGACCTTGCCGGCAGCGCCGAGCGCGATGGCCTCGCGCGTGCCGGGGGCGCTCCCGCGCACCGCAAGGGCGCCAAGCGTTCCGGGTGGCGGCAGGACGACGGTGCAGCCGCTGGGTCCCTGAGAGGACGTCCAGCAGCCGATCCGAAGTCCGTCGATCCCCAGCGCCAACGTGATCCTCCTCTCACCC
>JALYGD010000150.1 GCA_030777265.1 Actinomycetota bacterium
GCTGTACCGCCTCCTGCATCCGTACTCCGGTCGCGTCGGCTGGTCCGGTTTCCCCGTCTACTCGGTGGATCTGGTGCTCGGGTGCCTTGCAGCGGCCATCGGCGAACCCGGCGTCGCGCTCCGTTACCTCGAGTCGGCCGAGAGCCTGGCCGGACGCATGGGTGCAGCCACCCACGTCGTCCGTGCTCGGTTGCACCGAGCTGCCTTAGGGGCCAACGACGACGTCGGCACCGGTCTCGCGGCGCGAGCCTCCGCTAACGCTGCCCTTGAGGAGATGGTGGCGGTCGGAGCTAGGGGGGTGCTCACCGAGGCTCGCCTTCTTGGCCTCGTCGGATGACGGAGCCGCGGATCAACGTCTCAGACCGGCGTGTGGCTTGAGCCGCCCCCGGCTGCTCGATATCGCGGTCTTCCGTCAGCTGACCGCCGCACAGAATGGCTGAGAAGCGAGCAGGACGCGCGCGTCGTCACATCGCACCGGGCAATTCAGGACGTGCGTCCTCCGAAGCAGGGAAGCCGGCAGGAACCGCGTCCGCCGGAGGAGGGCGGAGAGCTCAGCCCGTGGGGACGTAGCGGGCCTGGGCTTCGGTGATCGCTCGCTCGGCCTCGGCCCGACCTGCCAATCGCTGATCTCGGTTCCCTTCTCTGGCTCCAACTCCTTGTAGACGTTGAAGAAGTGGGCGATCTCATCGAGCAGGTGGGACGGCAGGTCAGGGAGGTCAGCGATCCCCGCCCATCTCGGATCGGTGGCGGGCACGGTGAGCACCTTGGCGTCGGGCCCCTTCTCATCGGACATCCAGAAGACGCCGATCGGCCGGGCGTTGATATGGCACCCAGGGAAGGTCGGTTCCTCCAGCAACACCATGGCGTCAAGAGGGTCGCTGTCCTCGCCCAGCGTGCGTGGGAAGAAGCCGTAGTCAGTCGGGTAGACGGTGGCTGTGAACAGCATGCGGTCGAGCCAGATCTCGGCGGTGTCGTGGTCCGCCTCGTACTTGTTCCGTGAACCTTTGGGGGTTTCGATGACGACCTCGAGTTCCATGCTGTGCAGGCTAGGGCTCCGGCTCTGGCCCCGCCTTCTCTGAACCCCTCTTCCATGCGTCACCGGACTCCGTATCTCATCGGCCACGCTCTGCCCGCGGGCACAGTGCCGTCTGAGAAACAACGGCACGGACGCCGCGACTGAAGCGCGCGAGTCCCCTCGGTTCCCGCAACCGCCCTCAATGCCGGTTGAGCGCTCCGACCGAGCCGGGCAGCCCATCCGGTATCACCCCTTCCCGGCGTACGGGGACATGTTGTGTTCGCACCCTGAGTCGGCGATATGGGGTCATGCGGGCATCTCGCGAGCCGGCCGCGTCAACCCTGTCGACCCGTCGGGCGTGGCTGACAGACTGGCCGCATGGTCCATGACGTTGCGATGCGCGGGTTCGGGCGCGAGGCCGAGGCATATGAGCGCTCGCGGCCGTCTTACCCCCCCGATGCGGTGGCGTGGCTCGTTGATCGTCTCCAAGTGCGGCCCGGGGCGGTCGTGGCAGATCTCGCCGCTGGTACAGGCAAGCTCACGCGGCTCCTGCTCCCGACGGGTGCCGCCGTCTTCGCCATCGAGCCGGTCGAGGGGATGCGTCAGGTGTTCCACCAACTGCTCCCCGCCGTGCCGATCGTTGCGGGCACCGCCGAGGCCATGCCCATCAAGTCGTCGTCGCTCGACGCGGTGTGCGCCGCCCAAGCCTTCCACTGGTTCGACGCCGACAAGGCCTTCGTCGAGCTGGCCAGGGTGCTACGTCCCGGAGGACGGGTCGGCTTCGCCTGGAACGCTCGGGACCGGACGGTGGACTGGGTTGACCGCGTCTGGGCGATCATGGACGAGGTAGAGCGAAAGGCTCCCTGGCGCGACCACGACAACTGGCGCGACTCCGCCTTCGGTGAGCGCCGGGACTTCGGCCCGCTGCACAGCGAGACGTTCCGCCATGAGCATCTCACCACGCCGGCGGGAATCGTCGATCGGATCCTCGGCGTCAGCCATGTAGGCGCCTTGCCTTTACGCGAGCAGCAAGAGGTGCTGGAGAAGGTACGGCGACTCCTGGAGGGGCATCCCGACATTCGAGGTCGTAGTGAGCTCCGCGTCCCCTACCGGGTCGACTGCTATTGGAGCGAGCGTCGATGAGGCCGTCCGACGGCGCTCCCCCCCCGACTGCTTGCCGGAGACCTTCTTGCTTGTTGGCGACACGTCGACTGGCGGCCACATGACGTCGACTCGTCAGACAGTAGACCGCCGTCCAGATTTCCCTGGCCCGGCGATAGGGGATGCCAAACGGCTGGCGAGGTCGAGTAGAGCGGCGACCTGCCTGCTGTGGCATCAGGCAGCGTGCTGCTGCGACAGTCGCCGGACGAAGTAAGTGGCGTCCGCGCCACGCACCCGGACCGTCCGCTCCGCGATGGTCTCGCTCCGAAGTCCGGCGCGCTCGACCAGCTCGTCGAGGTGAGCGACATCACCGCTCGATCCGAAGAACAGCAGCACCTCACCTCCTGGGCGGAGCCGATGGCCCACCTCAGCCATGAAGCGACCGAGGGTCCGGTAGTTCTCGTCGGCGAACGCCAACTCGAGCAGATCTTGAGCAGCGAACCACCGGAACGGTGGATCGAACACAACCACGTCGAAGGCACCCTCGACGGCGTCGAACACGTCGGACTGAACGCAGCTGATCCGCGCAGCGACGCCGTTGCGCTCGGCGTTCGCCGCCGTTGCGGCGACGGCGATCGGGTTGAGGTCCACAGCGACGACGTCGTCGGTGAGCTGGGCAGCGAGGATCGCATTGGCGCCTGCGCCGGAGCCCATGTCGAGCACGCGATGCCCAGGGCGAACCCGACTCTTCACCTGTCGACCGAGCAGGTCCGACGTCGGCGTCGGAGGAAAAACCTGCTCGGGCACGTGCAACCGAAGTCCGAGGTAGTCGACATCGTGTGCGCCGAGCCGGTGGAGCTCAGCGGATGCCTCGTGGTGCCACCGCCGCAACTGCTCGATGCGCTCCGCCGGCATCTTCGGCACGTAGTCGGCCACCCGCCCGACCGTACTCGGCGCTGTCCCGCCACACCCTCCCGGCGTTGTGGGGCGGCCGGTCTAGCGTCACATGCGTCGCGTAGCCCTCACCGGAGCAGATCCGTGGATAGCCGGATAGTTGTCTGGCAGGGGTCGAAGCGGCCATGACGGCACTGGAGACTGAGATTGGCGCCGGCATCGACGTGCAGTGGGTCGTCGACCATCTCGGCCCGCCTCTTGAGACCGTGCTGGCCCGGTGGCTCCCGGCCAATGACGTCGACGGCGCCGCATGGCGATACCGAGAAC
>JALYGD010000151.1 GCA_030777265.1 Actinomycetota bacterium
TCGCCGCGTGACTCGTCATGCCCCCGCTGTCGGTGATGAACGCCGCGGCCCGGCTCATGATCGGAACCCAGTCGGGCGCGGTCATGGTCGTCACGAGGATGTCGCCCTCCTCGAAGCGGTCGCCCTCCTGTGGCGATTCGAGGATCTTCACCGGACCCGAGGCGAACCCCGAGGAGGCGCCGAGCCCCTCGACGAGCACCTCCGCCTCGGCCAGCACGTCTTCTTCAGCTTCTTCTTCGGTCGCTTCCTCGTCTTCCTGGGGCAGGGTCGTTATCGGACGCGACTGGAGCAGAAAGAACTCGCCGTCGTCCATCGCCCATTCGATGTCCTGCGGCGAGTCGTAGTGCTCCTCCACCCGCAGGCCGATCTCGCCCAGCTCCACGGCCTCCTCGTCGCCGAGCACCCGCTCCGAGCCCTCCTCCTCGGACAGCTCCGCGCGGCGGTTGCCGCCGTTCTCGTCACTGACGAGCTTCACCCGCTGTGTGCCGACGCGCACATCGATCACCTCGGGACCCTCGCGGGACAGCACGTACGTGTCGGGCTCGACCTCCCCGCTGACCACGAGCTCCCCGAGCCCGAAGGCAGCCTCGATCACCATCTTCGTCTCGTCGCCCTGGGGGTCGACGGAGAAGGTCACCCCCGAGCGTTGCGCGTCGATCATCTGCTGGACGACGACGGCAATGGCCGGCTCGTCCTCCACACCATGCCGGGCGCGGTAGGCGATCGCACGGCTGCCGTAGAGGGAGGCCCAGCAGTCGACGACGCGGGCGAGCAACTCGTCGCTGTCAGACACGTTCGTGAACGTCTCGTTGATGCCCGCGAACGAGGTCTCCTCGGTGTCCTCGCTGGTCGCGGACGAGCGCACCGCAACGAGGCGGGAGCCCAGCTCCTCGTAGGCTCCGAGGACCGCCTGGCGGAGTTCCTGCGGGATGCCGGCCTCGTGGATGAGCTCCTGCGCTTCCGCTGCCGTCTGCTCCGTCGACTCCAGATCGTCGGAGTCGGTACTGCGCTGCAACTCGACAAGCCGCTCACGCAGCTCGGCCCGTTCCATCGCCTCGAGGTACGCGTCCGCGATCACCACGAACCCCGGCGGCACGGGCAGACCAACGTTTGCCATCTCCCCGAGGTTCGCACCCTTGCCGCCGGCGATCGCGGTGTCCGCCTGTCCCAGATCCCTGAACCATCTCACCGGCTCACCCATCACGACTCCTTACAAGACTTTGGCAGCGCGCCAGCGCCGCCCCACGCCTGTAAGCCTAGGTGGGCGCCAGAGGAGGGCAACATGGGATCAGGCAGGGGCAGCACTGCCAACTCCATACCGGGAGAGGTGACACTAGCGACGTGCGGTGATGCCTTGCGTACTGGTGGCCCTCGATGGAGCTGTTGGACGGAACCCTCTCCGCCGACCGTGACACCCGCCCCCGCTTAGGCACCACGTCCTGCGAGCGTGCCAATCGGGTCGGCTACTCCCCCTGCACGGCTTCGCCCAGCGCCAAATCGCCTGCTCAGCGCAGGAGAGAGAAGACCGCGCCCGCGACCGTCGAACCCAGCGCTGCTCCCGCGAACACCTGCCCCACGTCGTGATCACCGGAAGCGACCCGAGCCCAGCCGACGAGGCCGACGAGCGGGGTCAGGGCGAAGAACCCTCGGCCGAACACGAGCACGAGGATCACGAGGGCGCCAGCGCTCACGGCGGTGTGGATGGAGAGCTTCCAGAAGAGGGTGACGAGCATCGAGGTCACGAGCCCCACGAGCATCGCCGCGACCAGGGCCACCAGCTCTCTCGGCGCGCCCCACCATACCAGCAACCCCAGCCCGATCAGCACCGAGGCCGCCCCCACGAGCAGGGGGATGGGTCGCTGCTCACGGAGGCGGACGTGGTGATCGGTCAGCCGCCGGCGCATCACACCGCGCAAGATGAACAGGAACGGGATCACGCTCGCGAAGAGACTGGCCAACAGCCCCCACTTCACGGCCTCTGCCGCCGTGGGCGTGCTTCGCCAGGCCACGGCCAGCAGCAGCCCGGCAACAGTGGGGGCCGGGGCCAGCACCTCCGTCACGAGTCGGGCAAGCCGCTGCTTGTTCGTGTGAGGGCGCACTGCAACCCGTTGAACCTGCTGATGGGCACTCATGGTCGTCGGACCATCAC
>JALYGD010000152.1 GCA_030777265.1 Actinomycetota bacterium
CCGGTAGCCGGTGTCGGACAGCACCCTGGAAGGAGCGACCACCCACCCCCGTGGGACCTCCGCGTCAGCGCTCTGATTCTGGCGGTGGGCGGCGTGTCCCATTTGACGCCGCCGTGCAAGAGTAGTCGCACCCTGTAATTGCGGAAGTTGCGGAATCCGAAGGCGATCCTCTTCACCTTCTTGCACAGCAGGTTCATGGTTATCTGGAGCCGTGTCAGGCGATAGGACGCTGATGTGGGCGTTTGCGTCGGCGACATGTCGCTGACGGAGGGTCGTGACGTCAGCTGCAGGGGCCGATGATCCCCCAGGCCGCCGGGAGACGGGGGAACCGCTCCGCCGGCGCGACGACCGCGAGGTCCTCGTCGAGCACCGTCCAAGACTCGGCGCCCGTGACCGGGCATCACCAGCCGCGCTGAACCCCGCACCGCCGTCGCCTTCTGGCTCGACCACCCCCGGTGCGAGTCGAGTCGCGGCGTGTTCTACACGAGCAAGACCGCGACGTGGGGGACGTCGCGCACACGCTCCAGATAACGCGTCGCCGACGCGCTCACGCCGCCTCGCCAGCAACGTCGACGACACCGATGCTCGGGCTCCAGATCATCATCGCCTCGGTGCGGCCGTTGGAGAGCCGCCGATGGTGGTAGGCGAGGATCCGGGGCGCCAGCGGCGAAGGGTGCCACGAGTCGGGAGACCTCCTCGATATTGACCTCGTCGCCCCAGTCGAGGAACTCGTCGAGCCGGACGATGGCGGCCGTGAGGTCCTCGGCGGCGTAGACCCGGCGCAGCAGCTGGGTGGCGCCCAGGCGCACTCGACTTCGAAGAGTTCATCGATGCGGATGCCCGGATCTCTACCGCCCGCAGCACCTGCCCGCAGTTCCTCACGTGCTGAGGGCTGACTGGTAGGCGGCGGAAGCGACGCCCGTGCACGTCGACCTCGGCGCCGATCGGGCAGTGGGCGTTGCCACGGAGAAGCTCGTCTTGAACTTGTAGTCGCTGATGTGTCGCCGCGATCAGACGGGGCAGGAGAGGGACGAGCTCGCGGATGCGATCGTGCATTCGGGCCTGGCGACGCTTCTTCGCCTTGGCAGCCGCTTTCGTCTCTGACGCTGCGATGGGGCAGGGAGCAACCGATGACGCCCAGCGAGCAGGGTCCTCAACCGCCCAGTGTGCGAGGTCGAGGTAGAAGGTACGGACGGTCATCAGAAGCGTCGCGAGGTCGTTGCGGGGGCGACCATCAGGTAGGAGGGCGACGCGTGCCTTCCAGGCCCGGACCACGTCGGGTTGGAGCCGGAGTGAGGCTATACCGGGTGGTGGAGCTCCAGGTCGCGCCAGAACAGCTTCACAGTCGCAGGGCGAGCTGTCTTGTGGAGGCGTGGTCGAGGGCGGGGCGGCGCTCGCGGAGGTAGCCGATCAGCAGGTTGCGCACGGCCAGGCCCTCCACGCCGTGGCCGTCGACGAGCTGCTCGATTGTCTGCTGCCCTCGACGTCGGGTGAAACCCACCGTGAGTGCATCGTCGGCGCCGCTGGCGCGCCAGCGGGCAGGCCAAACCTCGCCGGGGGCAACCGACATCCAGGGCAGGCTCATGGTGCCCAGCAGGGCCAAGACGAGCATCAGCGGCCAGCAGCAGCCCAGGCAGTAGCGATCGACGATGGGCGCCAGCTGTGCCTGCGCTCAGGCCACCTCTCCCGAGTTGCATGGCGTGCTGGGCGATGAACGCAACTGGGATCGACAGTTCGTGGACGCTAGGAGTATCTGGCGCGACGCTTGGCCAGCCAGACCAGTGAGCCGGCCAATAGCAGGATGACTCCCCCGATGACGGAGACCACCGGCAGGGTGAGGGCCAGCAGAGCACAGGTCGCGACGCCCAAGCCGGCGAGCCAGCGTGGCCAGCGCCGCTCTTGATGCGAGAGCCTCCAGGCGGAGGCGTTGGCGAGCCCGTAGTAGGTGAGCACCCCGAACGAGCTGAACCCGATGGCGCCGCCCAGGTCGGCTACAAGGATGGCGGAGCACACGATGGTGGCGGCGGTGACCTCTGCGCGGTAGGGAGTGCGGTGGACCGGGTGAACGGCGTCGAGGAATTGAGGCAGCTCCCGGCGGCGGGCCATGGACAGGACGGTGCGGCTGACGCCCGCTAGGAGCGAGAGCAGGACGTCGGCGGAGGCGAAGAA
>JALYGD010000153.1 GCA_030777265.1 Actinomycetota bacterium
CGACGTGCGGGCCCGCTAGCCTTCCCCCCGGCCCGTTCGGGGGTGGTGTAATCGGTAACACATCTGGTTCTGGTCCAGACATTGGGGGTTCGAGTCCTCCCCCCCGAGCTCCGCTCCCGTCGCCGGTTTCCGATGGGCGCGGTTCGGCGGCGCCGGCGCATAATGGGCGCCGGGAGTGCACGTTTGGGTTCCGTCGGATCCTGCTCCTACAGCGCACGACAGCACGGCCCCATCGTCTAGAGGCCTAGGACACCACCCTCTCAAGGTGGAGACACGGGTTCGAATCCCGTTGGGGCTGCTCCTGAAGGGTCCTGGTCAGAGCTGGTTTCCGCTCTGGACGCCAGGTCGCCGGAGACCAGAAGGTCACCGATGGTCACAGATTCCCGCGAGGACTGGGGAAGAGCTGGCCTCGTGCAGGGGCGAGCGAGCGCCGCGGCAAGCCCTGGCGCGTGCCGGTCGACTTCCGTCGCGACCGGTTTGGGGCCGCCGCCGACAGCTCACGCCCCTCGTCGACGACACCAAGCGCCAGGCCGACGCAGCCATGGCCCGGCTGCTGGTCGAGATCAGCTCGCAGCGAGGTGTGCGCCCTGCGTTGGTCGTGGTCGATCTGGAGGGCGGCGTCGTCGCTATCGACCACGCCATTGTCCTTGGGGACGACGACGTGATGGACCGTGAGCACGCCAAGACCGCCTCGAGCTTCGCGGCGGGGCCAGCGTCCTGCTGGTCTCGCCCTGCTCCCGAAGTTCCACACCGAGACGGCCACCCGGTGACCGATCACCGGTTCTGTCGCGACTGGAAGGCTCTCGGGGGCGCCGATATGTGGCTCTTCCGTCGACCGGCTTGGAGCGAGAACCGTCGATGTGGCTCACTTCGCTTCTCGGCGGAGGAGTGCGGCCTCAAGCAGCGCTGTGATGTGGTTGCGGTACTGCGCAGTCGACCAGCCCTGAACCATCACGAGGTCGTCCCAGACCCGCTGGGACGTCACGGCCCAGAAGCAGCGGGAGGCGGTGGGGACGTCCCAGCCCGATATCAGATGGCCTTCGTCGTGAAGGCGCTGCACGACCTGCTCGCATCGCTGTAGGCGAGCGTGCTCGCGTTCCCTCCAGGCCGCATCAGCGGCGGGGTCGCTGCGGCGCAGCACGTCGAGTGCGGTCGCGACGCCCTTGAGCCGCGGCTTCAGGAACGCCTGCAGCGCGATCACTTCCCGAAACGCGTCTCGCGCTGTCGGTGCCTCATCGATTCTGCGCTGGCGCGCCGGTGTTCGTGCCCTCGAGTCCGCCAGCCGTGACACCTCAAGGAAGAGGTCGGTGCGGTCGGCGAAGTGGAGGTAGAGCGCCTGGCGAGACACGCCGGCGCGCTCGGCGACCTCCCCCATCGCGATGTTGGCTCCCGGTCTTGCCTCGAGGAGCTCCCGAGCGGCTTCCAGGATTCGCCGCCGCGTCGCCGGATCGCCTTTTGACATGCTGTCAAGCTAGTCGTAGGGTCTACCTTGACACTATGTCAAGCGGTCTGGACGGCAAGAGGGACCCAGGAGGCACCGATGGGACGCATCGAACAGCGACTGAATGACCTTGGCCTGGAGCTGCCGGCCGAGCCCAAGCTTCCACCCGGCATCACGATCCCGTTCCAGTGGGTTCGTGTCCGCGCCAACCGCGCCTATGTGTCCGGACACGGAGCGCTCGGCGCCGACGGGTCACCACTAGGCCCGTTCGGCAAGGTGCCCAGTCAGGTATCGCTCGAGGATGCCCAGGCGTCAGCTCGCTCCGCCACGTTCGCGATGCTCGCGAGCCTCAAGCGCGCCGTCGGGGAACTGGACCGAATCACCGCGTGGCTCATGGTCTACGGCAACATCAACGCTGATCCGGGCTTCGCGCAGACAACGCTCGTGGCGAACCCTGCCTCGGAGCTACTGCTCGATCTCTACGGCTTCGACGCCGGAGCCCACGCAAGAACCGCCATCGGAGTGGCGGCGCTTCCCCTCGACCTCCCAGTCATCCTCGCCGCCGAACTCGAGGTCGCCGTGTAGCCGGTCATCCATCTCAGCCAGCCCGAGGGAATCGGTGATCTGATCGAGGCTCCGGGGACCGCGTGACGAACCGAACGCGCACCCATCTCGCTCGGCCCCGCGGCACCCCTGAGGCCAACCGATCGGCGCGTCGAGAGCGTCAGCGAGCAGGCGCTTCTAGGGCAGACGATGGAGGAGACTCCGACGAGGGAAAACTCACGGCATGAGCCGCTTACGAGGCGACGAGGAAGGGGGCACGAAGACCACCCCGTTGGCGACGCTGGCCTCGCACTAGACCTCCTGGGGCTGATCGAGCGCTTCGCCGGAGGCTACGTTGGGTTGTCGGTCGGTGCGATCGTGGGAGACGCCGAGGCCGCGGTGGGTGTGGGCCGTACCGGTCCGGGCGGTGCCTCCCCTGGCGCGGCCACAAGCTTCCAGATCGGGTCGGTCACGAAGGTGTTCACGTCGCTTCTGCTGGCGGATGCGGTTCAGCGAGGCGACGTGGCACTCGATCAGCGTCTCGACTCGATCTTCCCGGGGACGGCCACCCATCCCGATGGCCGGCCGGTCACCCTGGTGGATCTGGCAACGCACACTTCAGGGCTTCCTCGATTGCCACCGGGGCTGTGGCGTCAGGCGCTGCGAAAACGGAAGGATCCCTACTCCGAACTGACACCTGAGCAAGTGGTCGAAGCGTTGCGGCGGCCACCCAAGCGTCCGGCAGGTCGGCGCTACGTGTACTCCAACTACGGCGCGGGCGTCCTGGGCGAGGCGATGGCGAGAGCCTGCGGAAGTTCGTATGCCGAACTGCTCTCATCCCGCATCGCTGTGCCGCTGGGGCTGAACGACACAATCGTGAACGCCCAGCCTCGCACTTCCCACATCACCCGAGGCCATAGCCGTCGCTGGACACCAGTTCCAGACTGGCATCTTCCTGGGCTACCCGGGCCGCCGCTCAAGGCCTGGACGGCCTGCCAGGCGGCGCGCTCGCTGGCGCCGGTGCACTGCGGTCCACAGTGTCCGACCTACTGGTTTTTCTCCGCTCGCATCTCCATCCTGCGCAGTCGGCGCTCGGGGATCCGATCAGGACGGTGCTCGAGCCTCGCCGACGGGTACGGGGGCGGCTCCACGTCGCGCTGGGTTGGCATGTCCTCGAGCACCAGGACGACTCGGCCTGTTGGTGGCACAACGGCGGGACGGGCGGGTTCTTCAGCTTCGTCGCGTTCGATCCCTCAACAGCAACAGGCGTTGCCGTGCTGTCCAACAGCGCTCGGTCGCTCGACCGGCTGGGCATGGCCATCATGGAAGACCTCCGGCCTCGCTCTTCGACCTGATGCCCCTGCTTCACGCAAGCTGCACCGCAAATAAGTGACTCCAGCCCCTCACCTGCCGGGGCCGGGACGCTCCATATCAAACGCTCGACATCGCGGTCGCCGGAGACCCCGCCAGCGCGCCGAACGGCGCCTAGGGAAACGACGGAGGGTGTATTCGCTGGCTCGCCCCAGGCACGGATCCCTCCCCACTTCGAAATTGCGCGTTGTCGATCTCTGCCAGCTCCTCCGCGCACTTGATGTCACGAGCTCTCCGCTCGCCGGCGTCAGGAGGGCGATGCCCGACTGCATGACAGTGCTCCGTTAGTCTTTTTGGCGAGGTACCCATTGCAACGTCGTCTTGGTATCCGCTGGCAGGAGCACCGCTCGAACAGCCGACCAGGGACGATGGTGAGATCGTCGGAAATCTGCGACGTCTGGCTCCGGTTCGTCGAGAGCCAGTGTGATCCCGTGCTTCAGGATCTCTCCCGCCCACTCTGACCCCCTCTTCACCAGAATCTTGCTCACTGGGCGGGTGCGGCGGGTCGGCCACAGGCACGACGAGTGGCTCCGTCACGACGAGGCGCCCTCGCCGCCGGTTCTCCCCGACGGACTCGGGGCGTCGGTCTGCCACTGGGCGATGGATCCGGCCAGGATGCCCCCGAGGCCGGTGAAGGG
>JALYGD010000154.1 GCA_030777265.1 Actinomycetota bacterium
GAAGGCGGTTGGGCGCCGGCCGGTGTTCGTCGGTCGCTCGATGCTGAGGAACATGGCCCTCGCCTCTGAGCTCGGGGAGCTCGACTACGACCGGTCCGCCGAGGTCGCCCTCGACGAAGTGGGCCGCTACGAGCGTTCCAACCTGGTCATCATCTGTACGGGAAGCCAGGGTGAGCCGTACTCGGCGCTGTCGCTCATGGCCTCCGGGGAGCACAAGCAACTCGAGGTGGGACCCGGCGACCTCATCGTCCTCGCGTCGAGTCTCATCCCCGGCAACGAGCGAGCCGTGTTCCGCTCGATCAACGGTCTTGTACGGCGCGGCGCCCGCGTCGTCCACCAGGGCATAGCGCCCGTCCACGTCTCGGGCCACGGCGCCCGCGAGGACCTCCTGCTCTTCCACAACCTGGTTCAACCGCGCTACGTGGTCCCCGTCCACGGCGAGTACCGGCACCTCGCGGCCCACCGCGACATAGCGGTCGCTTCCGGCTGCCAGCCAGAGGACGTCCTCCTCTGTGAGGACGGGGATACCGTCATCGTCGAGGGCGGCCGAGTACGGCGCGGCGACCCGATCCTCGCCGGACAGGTGTTCATCGACGGCCTGCTCGCCGACGTCGGACCCGCTGTCCTGCGCGACCGTCGCCGCCTCGGTGAGGAGGGCATCTGCATCTGCCTCGTGACCATCGACCCGCACCGGGGCGGCCTGGTCGGGGAACCGGCGGTCATTCAGAAGGGCGTCGTGTACGGGGAAGCGGAGGAGACGATCCTGCAGGGTGCCCACAAGGCCGTCCTCGCCGAACTCGGAGGACCGGCCGCGAGGAAGTTGCACGATCCTGCGGCCATCCAACGCCACGTCGTGCAGGCACTCGGAACGTACTGGCGCAGTCAGACCGGACGGCGCCCCATCATCATCCCGCTCGTCGTCGGGGTCTAGAGCCCGGGTGCTGCCGCTGCGCTGAACCGGCCGATGCTGCAGGCCGTGGGGGCGCTGCTTGGCCCGGATGGCAGGCTCCCCACTACTCGCCGCGTCCTCTCAGTACGTGTGGCAGCGAGGAAGGCGCCCGATCAGGCGAGGGCGCTCTCCTCTCCAGATCCACGGACGAAAAGACATGATGAGCGAGTGGCCGCGACGACCTCGCGCACCCAGCCGACGTCCAGCTCGCTCGGCAGCCCGAGAATGCCGATGTCGGCCGGCGGGGCCTTGCGGAGGGCCGAGGCGAACTCGCCCTCGAGCGCGTACACCTCAGCGTCAGGGAGGCGAGCGATGTCGAGGAGCCGTTCGAGGTCGGTCTGGACTTCCGCCTTCCGCTCGATGCTGGGAATGGCGGTGAGCAAGCGGATGCGACCGTGCCAGTTCTGCCGCAGCTTGTATGCGGTGAGGATGGCCAGATCAGTCTCCGCTGCCTCGGCTTCGGGCTCGAGGGTGGGGCTTCGCAGCCAGATGTTGATGGTGCGCTGCCGCCCGAGCCCGGTGGTCGGATGCGGTGCGTACAGTAGGACGCCCATGCGGTACTCGCGTGAGCGCACCGCGATCTCGGACAGGAGGGCCACCCGTTCGGGGTCCTCGCGCAGGACAAGGAAGAGCGTGTTCGGGCGGAAGAAGCCTCCACCCAGTGCGCCCATCGCGGTGACAACGCCCGTGCCGTAGTCGCCGGCGTTCACGACGGCCTGCGACGCGAAGACGTCCTCCTCCCGGAAGGCCTCGCAGAGCCGCTCCAGACGGGAGGGCACAAGCTCGCCGCTGCTAGCGGCGGCGATCCCCATGATCCTTACCGAGCCCTTGGGGTAAGCGATCCCGTGGATGAGCCGGAATGTCCCACGCAGTTCCCGGTCGTCCTCGACGGGGACGAGCAGATTCGGCTTCCACGCCCGCTCCTGCGTTCCGCGCAGGTCGCTCACCTTCTTCGCCGCCCACTCCGCTACCGCGACGAACAGCCCGCTGCGGACGTCACCGTAGGGTGCGGCGACGTGGCGGTGGACCAAGACCCCGTACAAGACCAGGACCATCATCACCGCGACGAGGCTGAAGACGGCGTTGACGACGAACATGGCAAAGATGCACCCGACGGCCCCGACGAAGGCAACCGTTCGCGGGATGCGCAGCAGTGGCCGGAAGCTCACGAGCCCGAGGCTCTGCTCGATGAGCACGACGACGTTGATCATCGCGTAGGCGATGAGGAAGAACATGGTGATGAGCGGCGCGACCGTGTTGAGGTCGCGGAGCATCAGTGCGCCCAGCACGATCGCTGCGGTGACACCCATCGCATTGCGCGGCTCGCCGCGTGGCGTGGTTCGTGCCAGCCGACCAGACCCCGGGAACAGGCGGTGGGTGGCGAGTGCCTGGAGGACCCGTGGCGCGCCCACGACCGAGGCCAGCGCAGAGGAGAACGTCGCGCCGAGCAGGCCTGCGATAACGGCGGGCCCCCATGCGGCACGGTCGACCATGAGGGCGTAGTTCGCCGCGAGCTCGTCCGGCGCGGCGACCCGGGCAAGCCAGTACGCCAGGAGGAGGTAGACGACGAGACTCACCCCGATCGCGGACATCGTGCCGAGCGGGACGCTGCGCCGGGGATCCTCGAGCTCGCCGGAGAGGTTGGCGCCGGCCATGATCCCGGTCCCCGCAGGGAAGAACACCGCGAAGACCCCCCAGAATGACGTGCCACGGAAGCCCTTCTCCGGCGCGCCGGGAAACTCGCCCCACCAGCGGATCGGCTCGTCCATCGGGCCAGCCACGGCCGCGACGAGGACGGATACGAGCGAGGCTATGACGAGGGCGAGGATGAGGAACTGGACCCGGAAGGCGAGGCGCGCGCTCACTGACGCGACGCTGAAAAGCGCCGCGTAGGTCACCAGGTCGACGAGGAGCGCAGGATGATCGGGGAAGATGCTCAACCAGCCTTCACGGAAGCCGAAGAGGTACATCGAGACCGCGAGCGTCTGGGAGAGGTACAGCGGGACGGCAACGCTCCCGCCCACCTCCACTCCCAGCGATCTCGAGATGATCGAGTAAGCCCCGCCCGCACCGATGCGGATGTTGGTCGTGACCGACGACATCGAGAGCCCGGTCGCCCCGCTGATCGTGAAAGTGAGGAGGATGATGAACCATGTCCCGAGCAGCCCGGCGTTGCCGACGACCCATCCCTCGCGCAGGTACATGATGACGCCGAGGATCGTCAGCAACGTCGGGACGAAGACGCCCTCGAACGTCCCGTAACCGCGTGCGCGAGGCGTGGCCTCCGACGCGACGAGGGGGTCATCCCCTCCTGCTGTCACCCAGCACCGCCCTGAGGACCCTGTCGGCGTCCCGCCGAGAATCTGGCCAGGATATGGATCTGCACGGCCCCATCATGTACGTCGGTCCACGGGGCTGCTTGCCCGCAGCTGGAACTGAAGCAGGGCGTCATCAAAGGTTCCCACCTGGCTCGACAATCTGCGAATGCGTCCTCGCGGGAGATGGCGGTGTCCTCGACCGGCACCGCCTTCAATGCGGCATCCGCCCGCGGGGGCTATCAAGCTCGCATGCAGCGTTGAGTCCCGTGAGCGGCTCTCGGTCCGTGGTGGCTGGGGCATTATTGTGTCGACGCACCAGCAGGAGGTCGTTCCGGGGTATTCTCGGGTCCTTGGGGGACGGCGGTGAGCACTGGCCAACGCCGTCACCGAGGGGTCAAACTGACGCGTGCGAGACACTGAACGAAGGTGAAAAGCTACTAATCGGACAAGGTCCGTCTGGCCGGTCTTCGGGTTGCCCGGACTGGCTCGCGACTCCAGAGTCGCACGAGACCGCCAGAACGGCGCGAAAGCATGAAAAGGGGCCCGCGTATGGCAAGCACGATCCACAAAAACATCGAGGTCGACGTCGACGTCTCAACCGCATACAACCAGTGGACGCAGTTCGAGGACTTCCCACTCTTTATGAAGAATATCGAGGAGGTTCGCCAGGTCGACGACACGACACTGCACTGGAAGGGGGATATCGCTGGAGTGGAGCGTAAGTGGACCGCGAAGATCACCGACCAGCACCCAGACCAGCGTATCGCGTGGCGCGCCGAGGGTGAGGTGACTCATGCGGGCGTAGTCACCTTCGAACGCCTCGCCGCCAACCGCACAGGCATCTACCTCGCCTTTGAGTACGAACCCGATGACTGGCGTGAGAAGGCAGCCGACGCGCTGAACATAACCGAGCGACGCGTCGAAGGTGACCTCGAGCGCTTCAAGGAGTTCATCGAGGAGCGTGGCGGCCGCGAGACCGGCGACTGGCGTGGGGACATCGACCAGGAGCACCGGAC
>JALYGD010000155.1 GCA_030777265.1 Actinomycetota bacterium
CTCGGCTACGACGTGCCCACGTTCGTGCGGACCGCCGAGAAGGTGGCGGCGGCCGCAGCCCATACGCCCTTCCCCGATGCGTCCGAGGAGGGGACGCTGCACATCGCGTTCCTCCGCGACGAACTCGACCCCGTGACGAGAAACGAGGTTGCCGAGCTGGCGAAGGACACCGACCGCGTCGCGTTCAGCGATCGCGAGCTCTACTGGCTCGTCGCCGGCCGGTTCATCGACTCTGCGCTCAGCGGGCGGACCGTCGGCAAGGTGTTCCGCGATGCCTGGACGGTGTGGACCGCTGAGACCGTGCGGCGCATCGCCGCCACACTGCCGCGCTGACCCGGACAGTTCGGTCAACAGTCGGGCGCAACCTCAGGACAGTGCCAGCCTCCTGCGCGGTCGGTAAGGGCGTCCGCCTCCCCCGGTCCCCACGAACCCGGCTCGTAGCTGTACGGGGGAGGCGGGTTGTCGAGCACGGGTTGGACGACCCGCCAGGCCTCCTCGACGAAGTCGGCGCGGGCGAACAGGCGTTGATCGCCCTTGAGCGCGTCGTCGAGCAGGCGTGCGTACGCGTCGGTGCGAATCCCCTCCCGTGCTTCATCGTACGTGTATGCCAGGTCCACGCCGCGGCTGACGAGCTCCTCGCCTGGTTGCTTGATCTGCACCGAAAGGGATACGCGCTCGCCGGGTTTCATGCGGAACACGAGGTGGTTGGGATGAGGCAGGGGCGCGTCGGAGCGGACGAAGAACAGCCGCGGCGGCTGCTTGAACTCGACGAGAACCTCGGTGGCCGTGGTCGCGAGCTTCTTTCCCGCTCGGATGTAGAAGGGCACGTCGGCCCATCGCCAGGAGTCGATCTCGGCGCGAAGGGCGAGGAAGGTATCCACCTGGGAGTCAGGGTCGACGCCGGCTTCGTCACGGTAACCGCGGTACTGGCCACGCACGACCTCGGCCGGGTCCAAGGGCGGCATGGAGCGTAGGACCTTGACCTTCTCGTCCCGCAACGCCTGCGCATCGGCGGCCACCGGGGGCTCCATGGCCAAGAAGGTGACGACCTCCAGGAGGTGGTTCTGAACCACGTCGCGCAGCGCCCCGACCTCCTCGTAGAACTTCCCCCGCCCTTCGACCCCGTAGTCCTCCGCCATGGTGATCTGCACGCTGTCGATGTAGTTACGGTTCCACGCCGGCGCCAGGAAGGTGTTGGCGAAGCGGAACACAAGCAGGTCGAGCACCTCCTCCTTGCCCAGGAAGTGATCGACACGGAAGACCGACTCCTCCGGGAAGATGCCGAGCAGGCAGTGGTTGAGGTCGCGGGACGAGGTGAGGTCGCGGCCGAACGGCTTCTCGACCACGACCCGGCCGTGCTCGTGCAGCCCGACATCCGCCAGACCTTGTATGACCGTCTCGAACAGGCTGGGCGGGATCGCCAGGTAGAGCAGTGGCTGCCTGGAACCGTCGAGTGTCTTGCGCAGCCGATCGAAGGTGTCGCCCTCCCGGTAGTCCCCTTGGACGTAGGTCAGCGCGTCCTCCAGGCGCCCGAACGTGTCCTCGTCGAGGCCCGACGATGCGTGCTCGTCGACCGCTTGGCGCGCGCGTGCGCGAAGTTCCTCATCACTCCAATCCGAGGAGGCAACGCCGACGACGCGTGGAGGTAGGCGCCCATCGCGGGCGAGTTCCTGCAGCGCCGGAAACAGCTTCCTCTTCGCAAGGTCGCCGGTGGCGCCGAACAGCACGAGCGCATCACAGCGTCGGTTCATCAGACCATCTCCGTCGCCGTCTTAGGCGACCTAAGACGGCTCCTCTCGCGCCGCTCCTGGGGAGCGACGCTCACGTTCGCACCTCGTGACCGCCGAACTGCTTGCGCAGGATCGCGATGACCCGCATCGCCGGGGAGTTGTCCTGGCGGGACGCGAACCGGGCGAACAGGGCCGAGGCGATGGCCGGCGCGGGCACGGCCAGGTTGACCGCCTCCTGGACCGTCCAGCGGCCCTCGCCCGAGTCGTCCGCCCACCCCGTGACCGACTCCAGTTCGGGGTCTCCCCTCAGCGCGTCGGAGAGGAGGTCGAGCAGCCAGGAGCGCACGACCGACCCGTGACGCCAGACCTCGATGGCGGCCGGCACGTCGATGTCGAACTCGCCCGCTCGCAGCATCTCGTAGCCTTCGGCGTAGGCCTGCATGAGGCCGTACTCGACGCCGTTGTGCACCATCTTCGTGAAGTGGCCGGCGCCGACCGGCCCCACGTGCGCGAAGCCGCCGCCGGTCACGAGGTCGCCGAGGACCGGCTGGAGGTAGGCGATGTCGTCCTCGCTGCCCCCGGCCATGATGCAGTAGCCCTCTTCTAGACCCCACACGCCGCCGCTCACCCCGGCGTCGACGAAGTCGATACCGTGCTCCGAGAGTTGCGCAGCATGTCGCAGGGAGTCGCGGAAGTTGGAGTTCCCGCCGTCGACGACGAGGTCTCCGCCGTCGAGCAGGGTGCCGAGCTCCTCGATCGTGGCATCGGTGGGATCGCCGGCCGGCACCATGAGCCACACTGTCCGGCGACGCTCACCCTCGAGTCGCTCGACGAGGGCCCGGAGCGAGTCCACATCACGCTTGCCGGAGCTGCGGTCATATCCCACGACGTCGTGGCCGTAGCGGCGCAGACGCTCGGCCATGTTCCCGCCCATCCTGCCCAGCCCGACCATCCCTATCTTCACCCGTCCCTCCCGCCTCCGTCGCGGTCTTGAGCAGACCTGTCACGGTCTTGAATCTCCTGCCCGCCCGGGGCTGCGGCCCTTCCCGGACAAGCCAGGACCGCTCCTGACTCCAAGACCGCTCCTCGGGTCTCCCGGTTTTCACGGGCCCACCTCTGTGAGCTCGTCGAGTGCGACGCGTCCAGCGCGCCGTCCCCGGCTTTTCAGAATCTGGAGGTCGCCGGCCGCCTGGGCGCCCTTGAGCGTCGAGAACCCGAAGCCCTCGCCTGGTATCGGCGGCTCGTCTTCGTCCTCGCCGACCACCTGTACGAAGACGCCGTTGTTCGGGCCCCCCTTGTGCAGCTGCCCGGTTGAGTGCAGGTAGCGGGGCCCGATTCCCAACGTCGTGGCGACGCCGTAGCGGTCGCGCAGGGCGATGCGGGCCCGCTCGAGCTCAGCCACTACGTCGGCTTCGGGGTCGACGAAGGCCTGGATGGCCAGGTAGTCGCCCGGCTTCAGCTGGTCGAGCAGCGGTTGCAGCGGCTGGCACTCCACCTCCGGCACCCCTTCGTCGAGGGCCTCTTGGATCGCCTTCTTGGAGGCTTCGACGTCAGGCTGGTCGAAGGGGTTGATATGCAGGGCGGCGCCAGCAAGGGCAGTGGCGATCTCCCAGCGCAGCACCTCCGCGCCGAGGTCGACCCGCTGTTCGAGGTCGAGCGCGAGGGCGGGGTGACCGGCGTCCGCGAGCGACTCCAGAGCCGCGGGCTGCCCGCCAATGGCGACAAACAGCCGGTCGTCGCCGTACACCTCGAGCGGGCCGAGCTGCTCGCCGACCACCGGCACGATGCCGCTGCCCCGCTTGCCGGTGGACTCGGCGATCAGTTGCTCGATCCAAAGGCCGAAGCTGGCGAATCGCTCGTCAACGACGAGCGTCAGCTTGTCCCGGCCAGCGCGAGCGCAGCCGGCAAGGATGGCCCCGAGCTCGAGGCCCTTGTTCGAGCCGGGGCGGACACAGTCGGCGGAGGCCGCCGCCATGCGTCCGGCGCGCTGCAACAGTTCGCCGATGTCCACTCCGGCCAGCGCGGCCGGGACCAGCCCGAAGAAGGACAGTGCCGAGTAGCGGCCGCCGATGTCGCTGATATCCCGCCGTGTCTGGAATACCTGCCGGAAGTTTCGTTCGCGTCCCAGCTCAGCCAGCGGGGTTCCAGGGTCCGTGATCACCACGAACCGATCCGGCTCCCCGTAGTGCTCCCAAAGCCATGCGAGCAGCGAGCGTGTCTCGAGGGTGGTGCCGGACTTCGAGGAAGCGATGACCATCGTGCGCTCGAGAGGCAGCGTCCTCTCGACGCGGCGGATGGCAGCTGGATCGACCGAGTCGAGCACGTGCAGTTCCAACGCGTTCTCAGCGGGATCGAAGGTGCGGGCGACGACGAGGGGGAACAGGCTGGATCCGCCCATGCCGAGCAAGAGCGCGTGCGTCATGCCATCGGAGACGGCGGCGTCGGTGAACCCCCGCAGCGCCTCGATGCGCTCCTCCATCTCCTGCGGTACGACGATCCATCCCAGCCGGTCGGCGACTCCAGCAGGGTCTTCCTGCCACAGGGTGTGGTCCCGGTGCCACAGGCGTCGTACCGCGTCGCGAGTGGTGAGCTCCTCGCATACCTCCTCCACTGCGCCCCGAACCGGGCGCAGCTCCCGCCAAGGTCGGCGTGGACCGGCCCGAAGCACGGCGAACTTCGATTCGATCGACTTCAGGAGACGGTCGAAGCAGTCGACGAGCTTCTGGTCGCCCTCCTCCTGCAGCTCGCCTCCGAGCTCCTCGAGGTCCACCCCCTCGTCACAGGCGGTCGAGACCACCGCCTTGGCCTCCCCCGGCTCCTCGGACAGGGGCTCCATCTCCCCTTCGGTAGCGAAAGGGGTGCCGTGTTCGCCGCCAGCCTCGAACAGACGCTCCTCGGACATGGCGACGAGGGTCTGCTCCGACATCGCGTTGATGGTGTCGGGCGCCAGCAGCGCGATGCCGTAGTACGTCTCGGGCAGCATGGGGTCCTTCCTCGCAGCGCCGGCCCACAGCAGCCGCTGAGGGTGGGCGCCTGCTTCCGCCAGCCGCTTCCAACGTTCCGAGACGAGCCAGCGGCGGTAGGCGGCGTAGGCGAGGCGACCGCAGGCCACGCCCAGCCGGTTCTGCAGCGGCTCCGGCAGCCGCGCGTTCGCCTTGGCGTCGATCTGAGAGATGGAGAACGACGCCACCGAGGCGACGTGGAGGTCTCGGCCGTCCTCGAGTCGGCGCTCGAGCCCCCGCATGTACGCCTCCACTACAGCCTCCCACTGGCTGAGCGAGAAGAGCAGCGTGGCGTCGACGTTGACCCCGCGATAGATGAGCTCCTCGATGGCCGCGACGCCCTCGCTTGTGGCGTGCACCTTGAACATGATGTTCGGCCCGTCGAGTCGTTCGAACAGCTCCGTGGCCATCTGCACCGATCCGTCGGTGTCGTGCGCCAGACGCGGCGGCAGGTCCAGTGACACGAACCCGTCCACGCCGTCGCTGGCGACGTAGATGCCACGCAACAGGTCGGTGGCATCCTGGACGTCGCGCAAGATCAGGTCCCAGAACACCTCCTCCGCGTCGTCCACCCCCTCCTCGAGGGCGTCCCGCAGCGCATCGTCGTAATCGTCGCTGCCCGAGATGACCCGCTCGAGGATGGTGAGGTTCGACGTCACGCCCGTGACCGCGTACTGCTCGAGGTAGTGGGCGAGCTGGCCGCTGTCGATGAGGGACCGGCGGATGTTGTCGTACCAGACGCTCTGGCCCAGCTCCTGCAGTTGATAGAAGGGGTTGGTGTCGCCCTCCTCGGACGTGCTTCTTTCCTGCTCCATCAACAACCCATCCGTGGGTCAGTGTGCCACCAGAGTACGAGCGTGCCGTCGAGCTCACCGGGGACGAGGGCCGTCGGGGTCTTTGGCGGTGCTTCGAGGTGCGGCCGGATCCGCGCCGCGATCCTCGTTCTCAGCTGCGATAGCACCTGAGGCTTTAGTCTGCAGCCTCAGGCGAGGTCAAGAGGGTGCCGGCATGAGCCAGGATACGGTGGTTATACCCCCTGACCGCTTCGACGCGGTCATCTTCGACATGGACGGCGTGGTGACCGACACGGCTTCGCTGCATTCCAAGGCCTGGAAGCAGATGTTCGACGACTACCTGCGTCGTCGGGCAGCCGCGCGGGGCGAGACCTTCCAGCCGTTCCGCGCTGAGGACTATCGCCGCTACGTCGACGGCAAACCCCGCTTCGACGGCGTGGCCTCCTTCCTGGCGTCTCGCGGCGTCGACCTGCCATTCGGTCAGCCCGACGACTCCCCTGGTCGGGAGACGGTGTGCGGCCTGGGGAACCGCAAGAACAACCTGTTCTGGCAGCTCCTCGACGAGCACGGGCCCAGGCGCTACGAGTCGACGGTGCAGCTGCTGCATTCCCTGCGGGAGCACGGCATCAGGGCCGCGGTGATCTCGTCCAGCCGCAACACCCGTGCGGTACTCGAGGCGGCGGGTGTGCGAGACCTGTTCGACGCCGAGGTGGGTGGCGAGGTTGCCGCCGAGCTCGGCCTGCCCGGCAAGCCCGACCCGGCGGTGTTCTTGGAGGCGGCCGGGCGCTTGAATGCGGCGCCGAGCCGAGCGGTGGTGGTCGAGGATGCCATCGCAGGCGTCCAGGCCGGGCGTGCCGGTGGCTTCGGGCTCGTGATCGGCGTCGACCGCGCTGGCCATGCGCACGAGCTTGTCGTCGCGGGGGCGGACGTGGTGGTCGACGACCTTGAGAGCGTGCGCGTGGCCGACGCCGACGACGTCCGGTAGCTGGACGGGTACTAGCTGGGGCGGTCGGGGGAGGTGGGCAGGTGAGAGACGCTCGGCAGGAGCGCCGCGAGAGGTCCGTCTTAGGTGTCCTAAGACGGACGGTGGTGGTCCTGTGAGCGCATGGAGTCTCGTCTTCGAGGGCTTCGATGCTGGTCAGGAGGGACTGCGGGAGGCGCTCTGCACCCTCGGCAACGGCTACTTCGCGACCCGAGGGGCTGCCCCCGAGGCGCGAAGCGACGACGTGCACTACCCGGGCACCTACGCCGCCGGCCTCTACAACCGGCTGACCACCACCGTCTCAGGGCAGAGGCTCGAGAACGAAGACCTGGTCAACCTGCCCAACTGGCTGGACCTGACCTTCCGCATCGACGACGGGGGGTGGTTCGACCTTCGCAAGGTAACGATCCGCGACTATCGCCAGGAGCTGGACCTGCGCAGCGGGGTGCTGATCCGCCGCGTGCGCTTCGTGGACGGCGCCGGACGGCACAGCCAGGTGCACCAGCGCTGGTTGGTGCACATGGAGGACCCGCACCTGGCCGGTCTCGAGACCACGGTCCTGGCCGAAGACTGGGCGGGACGGATCGCGGTCCGCAGCGGCCTGGACGGACGAGTCAGGAACACGGGGGTCGCTCGTTACCGCCAGCTTGCGAACCGTCACCTCGAGCCGGTTCGAGCCGAGGAGGTCGACGACGAGACCCTGCTACTGCAGGTACGCACCCATCAGTCGAACGTCTTCATCGCTCAGGCGGCGCGGACCCGCCTGTGGCGCGATGGGGAGCTGGTCCCTGTCGACCGGACGGTCGTGGAAGAGGAGGGCTACGTCGCTCACGAACTGGTTGCGGACCTCGCGCCGGGGAGCGGGGCAACCATTGAGAAGGTGGTCGCCCTTTACACCTCACGTGACCACGCCATCTCCGAGAGCAGCCTCGCCAGCTGCACAGCGGTGGCGCGGTCGGGTGACTACGGCAGTCTCGCGCAAAGGCACGCCACGGCCTGGTGGAACCTGTGGGAGCGGTTCCGCCTCGACGTGGAGGACGCCCGTGGAGACGAGCGCACCCAGCTCGTGGTGCGCTTGCACATCTTCCACCTGCTGCAGACCGTCTCCCCGAACACGATGGAGTTGGACGCCGGAGTCCCCGCTCGCGGCTGGCACGGCGAGGCATATCGCGGCCACATCTTCTGGGACGAGCTATTCGCCTTCCGCTTCCTCAACCTGCGCCTGCCCCCGCTGACCCGCGCGCTTCTGCGGTACCGCTGCCGTCGTCTGGCCGAAGCGCGCTGGGCGGCACGGCAGGCCGGCTACCGCGGCGCGATGTATCCCTGGCAGAGCGGCAGTACCGGCCGCGAAGAGAGCCAGACGTTGCACCTCAACCCTCGCTCGGGTAGGTGGGTGCCGGACCACTCGCACCTGCAGCGCCACATCAACATCGCCGTGGCCTACAACCTCTGGCAGTACTACCAGGTGACCGCCCACTGGGGCTTCCTGGCCTATGAGGCCGGAGAGGTGCTGCTCGAGATCGCCCGGTTCTGGGCGTCGATCGCCAGCTACAACGAGGTGCTGGACCGCTACGAGATCCTCGGGGTGGTGGGGCCGGACGAGTATCACGACGCCTACCCGGACGCGGCCCGCCCGGGCGTCGACAACAACGCCTACACGAACGTGATGGCGGCCTGGGTGCTGCGCCGGGCACTCGAACTGCTCGAGGTGCTGCCCGACCATCAGCGCAACGATCTGTCGCAGCGACTGCAACTGACACAGGCGGAGCTGGGGCGCTGGGAGGAGATCTCCCGCAAGCTGCGAGTCGTCTTTCACGGCGACGGGATCATCTGTCAGTTCGAGGGCTACGACCAGCTCGAGGAGTTCGACTGGGACACCTACCGCGAGCGTTATGGCAACATCCTGCGACTGGACCGCATCCTCGAGGCCGAGGGTGACACCACCAACCGCTACCAGGTGTCGAAGCAGGCCGACGTTCTCATGCTGCTGTACCTGCTGTCAGAAGACGAGCTCAGAGAGCTGTTCGAGCATCTGGGGTATGAACTCCGCCATGAGCAGATCCAGCGTACGATCGACTACTACCTCCAACGCACCTCCCACGGCTCCACCCTGAGCCAGGTCGTGCACGCCTGGGTGCTGGCGCGCTACGAACCGGAGCGGTCCTGGCAGCTGTTCGGCGAGTCGCTCGAGAGCGACATCTCCGACGTCCAAGGCGGCACCACACGCGAAGGCATCCATCTCGGCGCCATGGCCGGGACCGTCGACCTGCTCCAGCGGGCCTACAGCGGCATGGTGACGTCCGGCGACACGCTCTCCTTCGC
>JALYGD010000156.1 GCA_030777265.1 Actinomycetota bacterium
AGCCCCCGCACCCGGTCATCGCTCAGGCCCTCAGCGAGGCGGATGAGATCGTCGCGGAGGCGATCGTGAACATGGGGTCGGTCGCCGACGGTCGCACGCTGGCCGAGCTGAAGATGCAGACCGAAACCGGCATGGAAGTCCTGGCCATCGAGCGGGGGCACCGCTGGATCTATCGGCCGCGCTCTTCGCGTCAGCTGCAGCCAGATGACCGAATCCTGGGGATCGGCCCAGAGGAGGGCGCGCCGCTCCTACGGACGATGTGCGGAGACGAACGGCCTGAGGGCGAGGAAGGCTGGCACGAGCCCGAGCCCGAGTGGCCCTAGCCACCCGCGTCGAGGCATGCCGCGCCCGGCCCAGGCTCGAAAGCAAGTGGCGGCTCCGCAACGGATGGGACGAGCGGCGGGATGCTGTGCCCGCGTAGACTGAAAAAGGTGCGCTGACTGGGGAACAGAGCGCTGAGGTGCCCCAAAGTAGCGGCCGCTTGTGGCGGACGCGAAGGTCATTGGCAGTGGTGAAAGAAGTACAACAAGGAAAGAAAAAGAATTGACCGCCTCGATCATAGGCGTGAACATCCGGCGGCTGCGTGAGGCTCAGGGCGTGTCACTGTCCGGCCTCGCCCGCCACTCTGGTATCGCGAAGGCCACCCTGTCTGCCCTCGAGTCGGGCAGCAGCAACCCCACGATCGCGACGCTCGAGGCGCTCTCAGGCGCCCTCAACGTGCCGTTACGTGAGTTGCTCGCCGGTCAGGCCGAGCCGAGCACATGGGTCGTACGCGGCACGGGCGCTGGATCCGGCGACAGCAACGACCGGCTCGTCGAGAGCTTCTCCCCGCGCGGAGTCGTCGAGGTCTACGACATCCGGTTCACTCCGGGCACCCGCATCGTCTATGAAGCCCACGCCGAAGGAGTCGTCGAGAGGGTGCTCGTCCAGGAAGGCGTACTCCTCGCCGGACCCGTGAACGAGCCGGTCGAGTTGCAACCGGGAGACTTCATCACCTTCCTCGCCGACCGCGACCACTGCTACGCGAGCGTGGAGGGCACCGTGCGCGGTGCGTTGATCGTGAGTTACCCAGCAGCGTCCCCGCCACAGGTTCCCCTCCACGCGAAGCTCTCTAGGGTCACGGACGAAGATGCGCTCAGCCCGTCTTCGGGAGCCGCTTCAGAACGCCCCTGAGGTCCTTGCGATAGCGGCCGAAGCGCGGCCTGTGGGTGATCGAGACCGTCGCTCTCGGCCCCTCATGGCCGACTCTCGGCTCTCCTGCCCGCCCCACCCCCGGCCAATCCAAGGGCAGATGCGGCCACGCCTCGAGTGCGGGGACCAGATGGACCGGGGTGCTGTCTTCGAGCCTCAGCTCTGCTCGCAGCCCACCCCGCAGCAGTTGGGCGTGGAGGTGGTCCAGCAGCTGCTCGGCGGACTCGACCTGGGAACGAGTCAACCCGTACAGCTCGAGATCGGGCACGTCGAAGCGGGCCGCGCCGTGAGTGTGGACCCACAACGTTCCCTGCCCCTCGTCGTGGACGGTGATCGCGTCGCGCTGTTCGACGTGCCCGGCGGCGACCCGCTCGAGCCACTCCCGGTCCCGGTCGATCGCCGCTGAGAGGTCACGTACGGCTTCGACTCGATCGGGGAGTGCGTGCGCGAGCCCACGCAGGAGTTGGGCGTGGCGGCGCATCCCGTGCTTGAGCCCTTCGCCTCCGATGTAGGTCTCGGCTCTCAGCATCGGAGCGCCATCGGCGCCTTCGACGCTGCGCACGACCGCCTTCTGCATGCGGCCGCCCCATAGCACCTCCTGTGCCTCCTGCGGGTTGCCGATGGGGGCGTTACGGTCGACCTCTCCGGAGTGACGGGCAGCCTCGACGACCGCCCCGACGTTGTCGACGGGCCGATCCACGACGAGGGCCATCAGGCTGGTATACGTCTCTGGCATGGCAGCAACGGTGTACCACGTCGGCACCGTCGCCGTCTTAGGGGGCCTAAGACGGCTCCTCTCGCGTCGCTCCTGCGAAGCGCCGCTCGCTGACCACTCCCGTCGCCGTCTTAGGGGGCCTAAGACGGCTCCTCTCGCGTCGCTCCTACGGAGCGCCGCTCACGCGGTCACGGCATGAGTCGCAGGTGGGTGACGTCGCCAGACTCGATGACCGCGGTGCCGGTGTCGGTGTGAACCAAGAGAGAGCCACGCTCGTCGACGTCGGCAGCGAGGCCCCGGAGGGGCCCGCCAGGCGTCTCGACGTCAACGTGCCGGGAGAGGGTCGCGCACATCGCACGGTAGGACACGAGGAGGGCGTCGGGGTTCTGCTCCACGACATCGAGGCGGCGATCGAGCGCGTCGAGCAGGTGGACGAGAATGTCGTAGCGGTCCACGTCCCGGCCGAGTTCCTCGGCGAGGCTTGTCCAGGGAGGGGCCGGAGACCCGGGTGGGTGGGCCGGATGAGTCGCTGGGGAGCCGGCTCGGGCCTCACTGCGCCAGTCGGTGTTCATGCCTATGCCGATGACCAGGGGTTGCGGTGGGGTAGGTGCCTCGACGAGCACGCCGGCGCATTTCCGCCCGGCGATGAGGACGTCGTTCGGCCACTTCAGTTCCGGCTCTGCACCGGCGCCAGCGATCACATCAGCGAGCGCGAGGCCGACCGCGAGAGGGACGAGCGTCGGGCGCGGCGGCGCGTCCACGAGGCAACTCACGAGGAGGGAGCCCCCCGGACGGTCCTCCCACCGTCGCCCGAACCTGCCGCGCCCAGCGGTCTGGTGATCCGCGACGACGACGAGGCCTGGCGGCGCACCAGCCCGGGCACGCGTTGCGACAACAGCATTCGTCGAGTCCGTGACCTCGAGGCGCTCGACCTCCCGCCACCGGCCGGACGTGCCCACGGCTCGCGCAAGGCCATCCTGGAGGTCATCGCCCACGTCGTGCTCGACCTTCGCGTGCCGCCTGCACCGGCCGAGCGTGGGAGCTGGGCTACCCCTTCGGTGCTCGCTCCCGGGCCGGTGCTCGCTACCCGTACCATTGCCCAGCGCCGTCGCGTCCCATCAGGGCACCGAACGCGGCCGACAGGTCGAAAGTAGCGCAGGGATAACAGGCAGGCGACGAAGGACGTCCCGTGGCGGAACTGACAACCAAGGAGAAGCTCGAGCACCTCCGCCGTCGTAGGGAGGAGGCTCTGGCCGCTGGCGGGCAGGAGGCCATCAACAAGCAGCACTCACGGGGCAAGAAGACTGCCCGGGAGCGGTTGGACTACCTGCTCG
>JALYGD010000157.1 GCA_030777265.1 Actinomycetota bacterium
GATGTTGCTCCTCAGTCGCATCTTCGGCCAGCGACAGTTCACTCAGGCGACGACCTACGACTTGACTTTCGTCTTCGCCATCGGTTCGCTCATCGGGCGTGTCATCCTTGTCCGGGTATCGCTCGCCGCTGCGGTGCTAGGCCTTGTCGTGCTGTTCTGCTGGCACGCCGCCACGGGATGGCTCCATCATCACGTCCCCGCCTTCCACCGCCTCACCCAGAACCGACCGATACTGCTCGCCCACGGTGGGGAGGTACTCGAGGCCGCACTGCGGGATGCGCACACGAGCCACCTCGAGGTGTACGCAGCCGTTCGCCTTCAGGGCCTGGCCTCCCTGGAAGACACGCTCGCGGTGGTCCTTGAACGCAGCGGCGAGATCAGCGTCATACGCCGTGGCGTCAGCGTCCAGGAAGGCCTCTGGCGCGAGGTCGCCGGCAGCGAGCGGCTGCTGCCACGCGGGGCATGACCTCCACCTGTGCCAGCATGCGCGATTACCGCGGCGAACAGTTACGCGCGCTTCAGTTCTAGGGACGTCGCACCGTCGACTGCCCAGAACGGCGGATGTCGCGCGGGTTCAGGTCAAGCTGCACGACCGTGAATGCGGTAGTCCGGCCAACTCCGCAAACAACGCCCGCTACGGCCGTCCCCCGGCTTCGGCCACCGCGGATCGGGTGTGTGGCGCTACTTCCGTGTTGCGGCAGACGGTGGGGAGGGAAGTACCGAGTTTCGCTCCCGAGTAGTAGCTCCGGTTCCCTGCTCCCCCACCGTGCTGTATCGGCGGTTCCTGAACGCCCGAGGCCCGCCGGCGGGTGACATCGGCCACGGCATCCATGGCACGATCGTGCAGGCGATCAAGCCACCTCCGACCGCGCCCTGGACATGGGAACATCGACGACACGAAAGGCGGCCGACTGATCGACCGCGCACAGGACTGACGCGGCGATGAACGAGATCCGGCCACGGGCTTCCGACTACCTGTGGGCGCTGCTTGCCGCTGCAGCCGGAATCGCTGCCGCTCTGTCGGTCTTCGACCTCATCAACGCTTTCGCCGCACTGGCATCGAGCGAGCTCGACGCCTGGCATCGGATTGGGGCACCGCTCTTGGCGGTGGGCTACCTCGCGGCTCTCCTCTGGGTAAGTCTTGGCGCTTGGCGCCGTACGGTTTGGGGGTGCCGGCTACCGCCGACCACCGACGGGGTGTGTCCCCGCCACGGTTCCCGCTGCGCCCACGTCGGTCACAGCGCCGGGAGACCGTAGACCATCTCGCTTCTCGTCAGCGCCCGAACGGATCGCAGATCACTCACTTCTCCCGACGTCCGCTCGGGGCAGGTCATCGGAACGTCCACCTGCCCGTAGCGTCCAACGGTACGAATCCGCCTGGCTCGAGCCCTCCTGCGCGCTGTGTGCGATCGTGCGCAAGCCGAAGGCGTCGCGGGAGATTATCCTTCAGACTGCTCCGTCGAACAGCGGTGCCCGCGCGCTGTACGAGCAGGAAGGCTTTCCTCCAGAAAGCACTGACTTCATGCGCTACAGCCTTTCTCTGGGATGAGCGACGCCGCGGTCGGCAACTGATCGTTTGACTACTCGGCGATGAGGGCTTCGTCCGACGGGGTCGGGGGTAATGATGGTTCATGAGGCCGCGGCATCCGGCTTCGACAGGGCGGCCATCGCCTATGAGCGAGGTCGCCCTTCGTATCCGCAGCCAGCCATCGACTGGCTCGTCGAGCGAGCTGGTGTGACCGCGACGTCGGTCGTGGTCGACCTTGCAGCCGGCACTGGAAAGCTGACCCGTCTGCTGGTCGCTTCCGGTGCGAAGGTCATCGCCGTCGAACCAGTCGATGGCATGCGGCGTCTCCTGGTCGACCTCGTCCCAGGCGCGGAAGTGCTCGACGGCACGGCCGAAGACATCCCGCTTCTGTCGGGAAGCGTGGATCTGGTAACGGTCGCCCAGGCGTTCCACTGGTTCGATGTGCCGGCCGCCCTAGCGGAGATCCACAGAGTGCTGTGCCCAGGCGGGCAGCTTGCACTCGTGTGGAACCGCCGGCTTCTGGACGAGCCGATCCATCGGTCGGTCAGCGCGATCGTCGACCCGTTCCGGGGTTCGACGCCGAGCTACCATAAGGAGGAGGGCTGGAGACAGCCGCTGCGTGGCAGCCCACTATTCGAGACTGGTGACAACCGCAGTTTTTTGAACGTCCAAGCGCTCGACGAGGATGGATTCGCGGACCGTGTCCTGTCCACGAGTTTCATCGCGGCACTTCCCGAACGGAAGCGGCATGACGTCGAGCGGCGTGTTCGCGACCTCGCTCAACAGCTCGGAGGCCACGTCGACCTACCCTACTCCACGGACGTGCAACTGTTCCGTCGTGTGGAATCAGACATGGCGGGATAGCGACGATC
>JALYGD010000158.1 GCA_030777265.1 Actinomycetota bacterium
CGCTGCTACGTGGCGCAGGATGCGGTTGCCGAAGTAGGCGACTCCGGTGCTCACTGGAGTCTTGGCGTGTGGAAGCGTGGGCTCGCGGGGGAACGCCCCTCCGCGGTGACCTCGGCGAGGAGAGACCCCCAACGCTGCCGCTCGCGACTGGGCTCCACGAGTTCGCGTAGACCCTGTACACAGACTTCCAGTGCGGTACGGAAGGCAGCGTCGCGTTCGACCCGCCACAGCAGGCCGCAGAGAGTGACTGGGTCGCCAACCGGGAAGTAGCCGGGGTAGTCGTCCCCGAGCAGACCGACCGAGCCGGGGATGCGGGTGGAGACGACCGGAACCGATGCCGCAAGCGCCTCCGAGATGACGTTCGCACCACCTTCGAGCCGGGAGGTCAGGACGAGCAGGCGACTGCGTGCCAGGAGCCTCAGCGCCTCGAATCGCGGAAGTTCCCCGACCCAGGTGTAGCGGGGGTTGCGCTCGCTCTCCGCTCGGGCACGATCGGCCATGCCCGCCTCGATCTCCCCACCGGCATGTACGACCTCGATGCTCGACGCGTCAGGCAGGTCACGCACCGCCTCGGCGATGAGGAAGGGGTCCTTGACGGGCCGAAGATGGGCGAGCACGAGTACCTCGAAGACGTCTTGGCGTGCCTCGGCCGGCGGGATCGGCTCGACCGACTGTTCGATGATCCTGACACGTGCTTGCAGCGGTGGGGGCACGCCATCGACTCCGAGGCGGTGGAGCACGACGAGTCGGGAGGCGAGCTCCAACGAGCGGCGGGCGGCCTCGGAGGTGTCGAGGTCGCCGTAGAGGTCGGTGCCGGTCAGTGCCACGACCAGCGGAGCGTCGGGCCGGGTAGCCCGAAACCGTGCAATCGACGGGGCGCTGCGCCGGGCATGGAGCGCCACGAGCACGTCGCATGACTGCCCGTCGTATGCCTCGGTCACGAAGACGTCGTGTCCGAGCTCACGTAACAGCTTGCGCCAACGCAGGGCCGTGACCCGGTTGCCGCTGTTGGTTCCCGGCGGCGCTGGGGTGACGATGCAGATCCTCACCTCAGGGCGCAGGTCCGGAGCCCGGCGAAGACGTCTCGGCGGTCAGGGGTGAAGTAGTTGCGGTAGGTCGTGCGGATGTAGCGAGCCCGAGTGGCCCAGGCCCCGCCCCGCAGCACCTTGCGGCTCCCGAACCATGGCTCGGAGTTGTCCCGATACGCGTCGGGCTCGAAGTTGGGGTAGGGCAGGAAGGTGCTGGCTGTCCACTCCCACACGTTGCCGATCATCTGGCGGCAGCCGAAGGGGCTGTCGCCGGCCCCCAGCGCTCCGACGTCGACGGTGTCCATGGCCCGCCAGTCGACGTTCGCGTCCTCGGGTCGGGGTGGGTCGTCGCCCCAGGGGTAGCGCCGCTTGCGGGGAGACCCTCCGTTCGTTTCGACTCCGCCCGTTGCCGCAAACTCCCACTCCGCTTCGGTCGGCAGGCGACGGCCCGACCAGCGGCAGTATGCGTCGGCCTCATACCAGCAGACGTGGACGACCGGCTTGTGAGGCTCGAGGTCGACCCAGCTGTCGAAGTGGCGTCGCTGCCAGCCGCCCGCTTCCCGGCGCCAGTAGGCAGGGTGCTCGGCGCCGATCGCTACCCGCCAGCTCCACCCCTCGGGGGTCCACAGCTCCACCCGCTCGTAGCCTCCGTCAGCAACGAACGCTGCGAACTCCTCCTGGGTCACCGCCGCGCGTGCGATCGAGAAGGGGGCAATGTGCACCCGGTGACCCCACTTCTCGTTGTCGTAGATGAAGGGCTCGGCTCCGGTCGCACCGAGCAGGAACTCCCCTCCGCTCACTTCCACGTCACCGGCCAGCCCCCCGGCGCTGAACGCCTCGCCCGGGGCGGTGCCGCCCACCCCGGCGAGCGCGGGTGGCGCGTAGCCCAGCGTCTGGCGTGTGTAGGTCAGCGCCTCGGTGTGCGTGTCCTCATGGAAGACCGTGTAGACGGCGAAATGGCGCACAGCATCGCTCACATCGGGCCGCAGCACCCGGTCCACGGCGCGGTCACGCACCTCGCCCATGTAGGCGAGGGTCTCGGCCCGGGCCGGGAGGTCGAGGAACCACCGGGTGTCGTGGGGGATGGCGCCCGAGTCCCACAACGCGTCGCAGTGGGGGATGAGAGCTGTCTCGCTCAGTGCAGAGCGCAGCAGGAAGCGCTCCTGGAACCAGGCCAGGTGCCCGATCTCCCACAGAATCGGGTTGACCGTGGGTAGCATCGGGCCTACAAGCTGCTCGTCATCGAGGTCAGCAACGAGTTCCATGACCCGCTGGCGCGCGTCCCGCACCCATTCCGCGAGGTCCTTTGCAGGCACCCACTGCGCCAACGCCGCCGACGCGACCACGGCACCTCCTCCCTGACGAGATGTCGGCGCCTCGGAGACGTGCCGGTCCCGAGTGCGCGGAGTTTGGGATCCTCGCTCGAGGCGGCCACCATACCCGGGAGCGATCAGCGCCGGCGCCATGGCCGCGCGCCATGGCGGTCGCGCA
>JALYGD010000159.1 GCA_030777265.1 Actinomycetota bacterium
GGATCAGACCACCAAGGAATGGGCTGCGGGCGAGGCCGCCCGCAAGGCAGGAACGTCAGCCAAGAAGGCTGCAGCAACGGCGAAGGCGAAGGCGGCCAAGAAGTCGTCGAGTCCGAAGACGGGTTAAGCCCTGGGGAACGGTCCTCGTCCTGGTCGTCGGAGTTCCCTACGCTCGAGCAAGCCGTTGTCCTCGGAGGCTGCTGGCGGGACCTCCCACCTCGTCCAGCGACATGCTTGGAGATTGGGCTTGCGTCTCCGCCACATGATCGTCCCGACCACTGGCTGAGCGCTTGAGAGCTGCTCAGTCCAGCTTCCCGCAGATGCTTCCGGAGCGGCACCTGACCGGGGTGACGCGGAGGACCTAGAACGAGGAAGCGCCGACCAAGCTCTCCGGTCGCCAAGAGGCACCGTACGAGGACGACCCCTGAAGCCAACGGCTGATACCGCGGCGCCGCCATCAGCCCATAAACGGCGGCAGCATATCGAACAGCGGCGAGTCCTCATTCGGACTGCCTATCCGCTGCACGCCAGCGGCGGCAAGCTGGTCGGCCAGATGTGGAGGCAGGCCAGCGGGCGACCGGCGACCACCTGACAGTAGGTATAACCCGCCTTGGTGCCAGAACATGAGCATGTCATCCTCCTCCGGAAGTGAGGGTGGGGGTTGTGGGATCTCCACGGCTCCGCCGAAGCACTCGACGGGCACGTCGGCCAAGGCGATGTTGACATCGCAGTCGCCTGCGACGCCCGGAACCTGCCCTGTTTTGCTTTGCTGCCACAGCACGGCGCTGCGCCAGGGCGGGGGGACGGACGGCTGCTGGACGTTGTAGTGCGCGACCCATAGGGGGCACAGCGCACAATGGGGGTCGAGGGCGCTGACCTGGAGGAACGCGGGATAGCCATAGAGGATCGGTCGCCGTCCGTGCGCCTTCTCGACGTGGCCAAGGAACTGCAGTGCCCAGCGCGAGATGTCGCCGGAGCCCTCTTCGAGATCGAGGACGACGAGTTCGCCCGGAGGTACGGCACCTACGGTGCGGATAAAGTGGTCGGCCTCGTCGATGGCGTCCGGGCCGGTCGGATAGGCGTAGTGATAGTGCCCTAGCACGAGTCCCGCCTCTCGAGCGCCGTCGCGGTGGAGGTGGTAGTTCCGGTCGAGGTCGGTCGGGCCGCCGCCGTAGGACGCCCGGATGATGGCGAAGGTGTACCCGGCCGCCTTGACGGCGTGCCAGTCGATCCGCCGCTGGTGGTGCGACACGTCGATGCCCTTCGCGCCTGCGGCGATCCGCCCGGCCATTGGCCGCGGAGGCGGGGGCTGCGTGGAGTCCAGGTCCCGGTGGTATGCAGCCCAGGATTGGGGACCCACCACCCCATCAGCGGTCAGGCCACGGCTACGCTGATATTCGATGGTGGCTTTCCTGGTTCCCGACCCGAAGACGCCGTCATCGCCGATGCGGAGGTGACGCTGCCAGGCGGCGACGTCCGGGCCGCGGGATCCTTGGCGGATCGTGCGCTCGCCGGGGGCGAAGTCCCGTCCCAGAGCAGCCACCTCGGCCTCTCGTCCGGGTTGGATGGTGACGTGGCAATGAGTCCCGTGGCCGCCGATGGCCCCGACCGAGCGACCCGTCTTGTACCCGCCGAGGGGATCGTAGAACAGTTCACGAACGGCGCCGGTCCTGGCCAGCGGCTCGAACAACCGGAACACCGCGCCCGGGTCACAGTCGGAGATGCCGCAGTCGGCAGCGTGCCCGCCGTGCTGCGCCGGGTAGTGCCAGCTATTGGCCGAGTGCTCGCCTCCCGTGGTCTGGCCGTGAGACGGTTCGCCGTGGTAGACGCGGTTCGCTCGGGCGACATCGATCACGATCTGCCAGGCAGCGCTCATGCGCGGTGCCACCGCTCGATGGCGTCGGAGGGTCGGACCTCCCAGCCGTTGTCCCGCCAGAGCTTGCCGGTTTGCTCCACCGTGGTGCCCTCGATTACGAGCGCGTTCGAATCGGCGGCTCGACGAATGCCGTCGCTGTACTCGTCAGCGTGCCGGAAAATCGTTTCCCTCAGTACGGCTGCTGCTGTGGGGTTCCTGCTCCTCCGACGGGTCGTTGACCGTCTCGTAGATGACTTGAGCCTCGAGCTCAATGGCTTCCTTGTCGTTCGCCTGCGGTTAGGTGCTCCGGCACACCCTCGTAGCTCTTATCCGACCTTCGGCTACACCTTGCTGCTGACCAGCGTGCCACGCCGGCTGTCGGGTTGTCCAGAGATGACTGTTACTGCCCATTGTGTTGTGCCGTGATCGAGAGGAAAGCACTCATACGCACGTTGCTGGCCACCGCCGCCGGCCAGGTGGTCTCGCAATTAGGCCAGGTACCGGTCGATGTCCTCCTTGCGGAACCAGTACAGGTTGGGCACGGCCGGGATGAGGGGGTGGTCGGAGTACCCGACGAGCGCCGGCAGTTGTCCCCGCGCCAGGCCGAGGGCCGCTCGCGCCGTGACCCCGTCGAACTTCGGGTAGAAGCTCAGAGCAGCCGTGAGCTTGGACATCGACGGCTGGGGCGTGGCCCAGGCCTACCTGGAGCGCAGCTGGTCCGGTCGGGAACTGCCGGACCACTGCTGATTGTTCCGCTCGGCCACCACGTGGACGCTGGTCACCATGCGCCGAAGCGTGCGCTACGACGACTATGACCAGCCGAGCGCGGGGAAGGCCACCATCTCCTCCCGGGCGTTCCCCAGCCTCGAGGAGCTGGCCCAGGAGGTGGAGCGCACCTACAGCGCCGGTGCCTGGGACGAGCTGCTCGATGGCGGCTACGAGCACGACGCCGACCTCTACCGGGCCTGGGTGCCCGATCGGATCCGACGCGACTTCGACAGCGCCTCGATCCAACGCAAGGACCTGGCCCTCTACACCGGCCTCTGGGGCGGCGAGCCGGTGCCGGCGCCGGCCCAGAGCTGAAGGACTGGGAAGACGAAGCCGTCGAGCAGCTGGCGGCCCACCTGGTCGAGCTCGGCTTCGAGGTGCTCGACCAGCGGCCGGCCGTCGAGGACGTGCGCGACGACTGGGACGACCCACTCCTCGGTGCCCTACGGGTCCGTCGCTACGGATGGGGAGACCACCGGCGTCGTCCGCATCGACAGCATCGGCGAGGTCTTCATCCGCCTCGACCCCGAGGCAGTGCGGGCCCGCTGTTCCAGCCCGTTCCCGACGAGGAGGGCTGGTGAGCCGGGAGGCGTAGCGACGGGAGCAGTCGGAGCTGGCCGCCGAGGCGCACGACGTGGGCGCTGCGCTCGCCCGCCGGCCGACCTAGCC
>JALYGD010000160.1 GCA_030777265.1 Actinomycetota bacterium
GAGCAACTCGACCACGTCCACTTCGAGGCCGCGATCGAGGCCGATACTGCTCAAGGCGCCTACATCGCCCACGGCCAGGTGCCCGAACCGGAAATTCTCCCCGACGACGACGACGTGGGCGTTCAGGGCGTTGCAGAGGACCTCATCGACGAACCCCGCGGGTGAAAGCTCGGACAGCTCGACCGTGAACGGTATGACGAGCACGAGGTCGGCCCCGACCTCGTGCAGCGTGCGGACGCGTCGCTCGAGCGTCATGAGCAGTGGCGGCTCGGAGCCCGGACGTGTCACCTGGGTGGGATGGCGATCGAAGGTCGCCGCGACGGTGCGCAAGGAACGCGACGCAGCGTGCCGGCTGGTGCGATCGACGAGCAACTGGTGGCCGCGGTGGACCCCGTCGAAGAACCCGATCGTCACTGCGGAGGGTTCCGGCGGCACCTCCTCGAGTGACCATGCCACCCGTCTGTGCGTCTCCGACACGGGTCGGAGGCTCAACCCACCGCCCCCAGTTCCTCCGGTTGGACGAGTACCGCCTCGGGTTGGGCGCCACCGTCCTGGTCGGCGTAGACGGCAAGCAGGCGCTCGCCGGTCACGACCGCAAATGGGCCTTCAACGCCACGGGCTGGCAGGGTCCGGCCCACCGCGACCGCTCGCGCCTGCTCGGGGGTGGCCTCGAAGGTTGGCAGGCCCCGGACAGCTTCTCGAGGCGAGAGGAGGACAGCACGAAGCGTCCCGTCCTCTCCCCTTGCGACGACTTCGTCGAGAGGGTGGGCATCATCGACCGTGAATAGGCCGTTCGCCACCCTGCGGAGTCCTGTCAGCGTCGCTCCGCAGCCGAGCGCTCGGCCTATGTCGTGGGCGAGCGTGCGAACATACGTCCCAGAGGAGCAGGTAACGAGGAACGTCACCTTTCCGCGCTCTCCTGCGGCAAAGGAGTCGAGAACGATCTCGTGCACCGTCACCAGGCGTGGGGGGCGCTCGACGTGCTGGCCGCGGCGTGCCAGGTCGTAGAGGCGCCGACCACCCACCTTGACGGCGGAGACCATCGGCGGAATCTGTTCGATCTCGCCGATGAAGCTCGTGAGCGTCCCGCACAGGGCGTGCTCGTCCACGTGAGCGGCCGACCGCTCCGCCACTACCTGGCCACTCGCGTCCTGCGTCGTTGTCTCCACACCGAGGACCATCTGCGCGAGGTACGTTTTCCGGCCCACTTGGAGGAAGCGAACGAGGCGGGTGGCGCGACCGAGGCAGACCACCAGTACGCCGGTGGCGTCGGGATCGAGGGTGCCTGTGTGACCGACTCTTCGCTGACCCGCTGCGCGACGGACGACGCGCACGACGTCGGTCGAGCCAACACCGGCGGGTTTGTCGACCACGAGCACACCGTCGAGCGGACGGTTTTCGCTCTGACCGCCTGACGTGCCCGCCCCTCCCGCCGCCTGCGGCGGCCTCCCTGGCCTGGTCACCCGCCTAGCGCTCCCGCCCCGCGAGCAGCTTGACGACGCGGGAGACGGTAGTCTCCCGCGATCCCGAGACGACGAATCCGGCTGAGAAGGAATGACCGCCGCCGCCGAACTCTCGGGCCAGTGATCCAACGTCGGTGCGTCCCTTGGAACGCAACGAAACCCGCCAGTCCCCGTCGGCCAGCTCCTTCATGACCATGGTGACCTCGGCCGCGTCGGCGGAGCGCAGCACGTCGATGAGTCCCTCGGTCTCCTCGAGCGCGACCCCGAAACGGTCGAGATCAGCCTGCTCCACCCAGGAGTAGACGAGGCTCGCCTCGGGAACGAAGGTGGAGCGCGTCAGGACCCGGCCGAGGACTTTGAGGTAGCCGAACGAGTGGGTGTCGAACATCTGGCGGCTGATCTCCGCATGTTCGATGCCCTCGGCGATGAGTCGACTGCCGAGCTCCATCGTGGAGCGATCGACATTGCGGTACTGGAAGCGACCGGTGTCGGTTACGAGCCCCGTGTAGAGGCACGCGGCGATGTCGCGGTCAGGACTGCCGCCGAGTCGTCGAACGAGCTCGTCTACGAGCACGACGGTCGCTGCTGCGTGTTGGGCGACGAGGTTCACGTCGCCGAAGCGGTCGTTCGATTCATGATGGTCGACCACGACGAGGGTATGTGCCCGGTCAGCCGCTGAGGCGAGCAACCCGAGCCGCTCCTTGCAGCCGACGTCGAAGGTGAGGAGCAGCTCCGGCTCGTGAGGGAACTCGTGAGGGGGTACGAGGGTGTGGAGCCCATGCAGAAAGGTGTATTGCGGCGGGACGACGAAGGGGTCGTTACCCCACGACGCCACCGTGTAATAGCCGAGCTTTCGCAGGAACAGGTGGGCGGCCAGGAGGGAGCCGAGCGCGTCGCCGTCTGGGTCGGCGTGGCATGCCAGCGCGATCGCTGCGCCGGATTCGCCGGCATCGTGGATACGCTCGACGGCGGCTTTCCACTCCTCCTCCGCGATGTCGGCCACCCAGCTGGGAGGGTCTCCGGTTCTGCCCCGCCCGCCCGCGCCTTCGGCGCTGCCGGTTCTGCCCCGCCCGCCCGCGCCTTCGGCGCTGCCCCGAGCTTCGACCTCTTGGAAGGTCGCCGGTTCCGTCGTCATGTCGTCTCGCCCGCCTCCTCCGCGGCGTCGCGGAGGCTCCGGTAGGGGGAGACGTCGCCCCCCGGGTTGCTCGAGCGCGCTCCGCGCAGCAGTTCGTCGATGCGGCGAGCCTCGGCCGCGATCTGATCGGGCTCGAACGCGATCGTCGGCGTGTGACGCATCCGCACGCGTCGGGCCAGGAGTCCCTGCAGGCGGGGCGCGGCGCTTAGGAGCCCCTCGTGGGCCTCTTGAGGGCTGCGTACGTCGCTGCTGATGCCGGCCTGATCGCCCGCGATCAGATCCTGGTCGAGGGTGGTGTAGTAGACCGTGGCGTGCCGTTGGTCCTCGCTCACTCGGGCGTCGGTGATCGTGACGTGCTCGACTCGAGGATCGGCGATCTCCTCGTCGAGGAGCTCGGCGACCGCTTCTCTTACCGCCTGCTCGAGGCGAGGCTTGCGCTTCCTGGCCATCTCTCAACCACTCATGCCGTACAGATCCGATCCCAGGTCCGGTCGCCGGCCGCGACTCCGTCTACCACCCCGGATTCTCTCCCGACCCTGCGCGCCGCGCTTCCACGGTCTCCTATCTGTTCTAGCGTGTGCCCCTCGGCGATGTGGTTATCGGACTGTCGGTTTGCTCAGGTCACTTCCCCCACCGTCGGCAGGATATGGGTCACGACGACACGAGGGTCGCGTTCGATGATCGCGACGATACGGTCGAGGACGCGCTGGGCACCAGTCTCGGTCGAGGTGGCCGCCGCCACCCCGATCGCGGCCCGCTGCCAGAGGTCCTGGTAGCCGACCTCGGCGACGCTGCAGCCGAGTTCTCTCTGCAGTGACGACTTCATGCGGTTCATCACCGCTCGTTTCCCCTTCAGCGACCCCACTCCGGGCAGGTGGACGTCTACCCGGGCAGTCCCCACAAAGACGGTTCCTGCCTCGCTGCCTCGTAGTTCCATCCCAGCTCCGTCACCTGACGAGATGTCATCGCTCGCGTCGCAACCGGCCAACCTGCTTCTTGACGCGGGACCTCGGCTAGACCCGTTCGACCTCTCGCTGTTCGACGGCTTCCAGAACGTCGCCTACCTTCACGTCTTGGAAGCGCTCGAGCCCGATACCGCATTCGTAGCCTGCTGTGACCTCACGGACGTCGTCTTTGAAGCGACGCAGCGAGGCGACACGATCCTCCGCTACCACGACGCCCTCGCGGACGACGCGAGCGGGTATGCCGCGGCGGAACTCTCCATCTGTGATGAAGCTGCCGAACACGAAACCCACCCTGGGAACCCTGAAGGTCTGTCGCACCTCGGCATGTCCGACGTTGACCTCCTCCACCTCGGGCGCGAGCAGGCCCTTCACCGCTAGCTCTATGTCCGCGATCGCTTCGTAAATGATGCGGTAGGTGCGGACATCGATGCCGCTGCGCTCGATAGCCTCACGGGCATTCGCGTCAGGCCGGACGTTGAACGCCACGATGATTCCGTCGGAGGCCTCGGCGAGCGTGACGTCGTTCTCGGTTACTGCCCCGACCCCCTTGTGCACGACTCGGACCTCGACGTCGGGGATCTCGAGCTTTGTGAGCGCATCTTCGAGCGCTTCGACTGATCCTGACACGTCACCCTTGATGATGAGGTTGAGGGTCGCCACCTCCCCGCGCTCGACCTCGGCCGCGAGGTCCTCGAGCGTCTTCGGGCGCTGCTGCTCCACGAGCTCCTTGCGGCGCAGCCGCTCCGCCCGCCGCTCGGCGATGTCCCGAGCGAGCCGCTCCTCGTCGGCGACGCGGAACTCATCCCCGGCGTCGGGCACCTCGTTCCAGCCGAGGACGAGTACGGGCCGGGACGGTCGGGCCTCCTCGAGCGGGTTGCCGTTCTCGTCGAACATCGCCCGCACCTTGCCGTCGGCGATGCCGGCGACGACGACCCCGCCTATCCGCAGCGTTCCAGCCTGCACGAGCACGGTGGCCACCGGGCCGCGGCCCTTGTCGAGGTGAGCCTCGACGACGCGTCCCCGGGCGGGCTTGTTCGGGTTCGCCGCCACCTCCATGATGTCGGCCTGCAGCAGAATGATCTCGAGCAGGTCGTCGAGCCCCTGGCCGGTCTTTGCGGAGACCTCCACCATCGGCGTATCGCCGCCGTACTCCTCGGCGACGAGGCCGTATTCGGTCAGCTGGCTCCTGACCCGGTCCGGATTCGCGTCCGGCTTGTCGACCTTGTTGATCGCCACGACGATCGGGACGTTCGCGGCCTTCGCGTGGTTGATCGCTTCGACGGTCTGAGGTTTGACGCCGTCGTCGGCGGCGACGACGAGTACCGCGATGTCGGTGATCTGCGCACCGCGTGCCCGCATCGCGGTGAATGCCGCGTGGCCGGGGGTGTCGACGAAGGTGATGAGGCGTCCACCATCGGTGGAAGCAACATCCTCGGCCGCGTGGCGACTGCGAATCTGGTAAGCGCCGATGTGCTGCGTGATGCCCCCGGCCTCCTGCGAAACGACGTCGGTCTCGCGGATGGCATCGAGCAGCAGCGTCTTGCCGTGATCGACGTGGCCCATCACCGTCACGACGGGTGGCCGCGGCTCGAGGTCGACGGAGTCGTCGGGTTCCTCGACGCCGAACTCGAGCTCCTCCTCGCTGACGAAGTTCACCGCGACCCCGAGCTCGTCGCAGATGATCTCGATGATGTCATCGGGCAGCGACTGCTGGACCGTCACCATCTCGCCCATCTTGAAGAGCATCTTGACGAGCGCCGGGCCCGAGACGTTCAGCTTCTTCGCCAGCTCACCGACGGTGATGCCACTGAGCACATCTATACGGGTGACCTCCGTCTGCAGCGGCTCGTCGCGCCGCTGCTGCGGCCTCAGGTCGATGATGTGCTCTTCCGGCTGCTGCTTGCCCTTCTTCTTCTTGCGTCGGGTGGGAGCGCCGCGTCCAGGCGCACCCCGACCGGCGGGCGCACCGGGAGCGCCAGGACCGGGTGGGGGGCTGGTGGGTGCTCCGCGGTTTGGGGTAGACGGCGCCCCCGGCGCGCCGCGTCCGACCGTCTGGCGGTACGGGGACTCAGGACGGCCACGGGCGGGGGCACCGGGGCGGGCCGGCCCTCCGGCACGTCCCGGTTCGCTCGGACGACGAACTGGTGCCGGGCGCAGCGGGGGCGGGATGCTGCGCCGGCCACTACCCTCCTGAGGCATGGCGGTTTCGACTCGGCGCGGCCGGACTTGACCGCTGGTGTTCGGGCTCGGCGGGGCGCCCGGCATACGGGCACCCGAGGCAGCGGCTGGCCTCGGCGGCGTCGTACCGGGCGGGGCGGGAGGCGGCGGCGCTCCCGGCATGCGCTGAGGTGTCTGCGACGGTGGGGAGGTCTCCGGCGCCGTTTCGGTCGGCGGTGCCGCAGCAGTAGGCGGTGCCGCGGCTGCGGGCTGGGGCGGGACCTCGGCTGCCGGCGCGACCGCGGGCGCGTCCCCCTCGGCTGGTGCCTGGGGGGCCGGTGTCACCGCGGCAGACGGCTGTGGGGTCACCGGCTGCGCCGTCGGTGGAGGCGGTGCGGCCGGCGCCTCTCCCACCTCAGCGGTCAAGCGAGTCGTCTCCGCCGACTGCTGGGCGCGCAGGTGCGGCGGCAGGACCTTGGCGGCTTTCTTACGCTCGGGCGGCGCGACCGATCTCAGATCGATCTCGACGAGGCGGGCGGCCTCCTCTCGGCGGCGTTGCTCCTCTTGCTGCTGCTCGGGCGCACGCCGACCCAATGACTCGCGAAATCGGCTCGCCTCGGCGTCACTGACAGAGGAGGAATGACTGGCCGCGTCAACGCCCAGATCGGCTAGACGACGCAGTACCTCCTTGTTCTGGAGACCGGTCTCCTTCGCCAACTCATACACTCGAACTTTGTCGCTCAACGCCCTCGCTCCTTCGGCGCCACGTCCTGATCATCAATCCTCGACAGGACGGTCACCACTTCGTACTCGTCTCCAGTGCGCAGCGCGTGGCGGACCACCCGCGCGCCCCGACGCTTCGCCGCCCCGATGCAGGTCGGGTCGGGGCAGACGTAGGCGCCTCGGCCAGGAAGCCGCCTCTGCACATCGAGCCCGACCCCGTCGGGACCCGCAGCCATCCGCACGAGCTCGTGTCGCGGTCGGCGTTTGCGGCACGCGACGCACATGCGGAATGGCGTGTGGGCCATTCAGATTACCTCCCTCACTGATTCCGCCACACCCACCCGGGCCTTCGCCCTTCCCGGGTCGCTGCACTGATCCCAAACGCTCAGGCCGCGGCGACCGTGGACACCTGCCCACCCGTCCGGGCCTTCGGCCCTTCCCGGGTCATGCGGAGTCGACCGCCTCTTCGTCGTCGAGCGCTCGTTGCCGGGCGGTTTCGGCGGCCTCGCGAGCGGCGGCGACGGCCGCCTCGCCCTCTTTGGTCAGGGGCCGTCCGTACTCGTCGACGAGACCTGCCTCGAAGGCTTGCTGGAAGATGCGCTGCTCCTCAGCGAACTGCGACTCGCTCTTGATGTCGATGCGCCAACCGGTCAGTCGAGCGGCAAGGCGGGCGTTCTGCC
>JALYGD010000161.1 GCA_030777265.1 Actinomycetota bacterium
CGAGATACAGGTCGAGCACTCGGGAGGTGCGGGGCGCCAGCGGGATGATGGTCCGCTTGCCACCCTTGCGTAGGATCTTCAGCGTTCGGTGCCCACGCTCGAAGTCGAGGTCCTCGACGTCGGCGCCGAGGGCTTCGGAGATGCGCAGGCCGTTCAGCGCCAGCAGCGAGGCCAAGGCGTGGTCTCGAGGCGAGCCGAGGGCGGCCTGGACGAGGAAGGCGCCGAGCTCGTTGCGGTCGAGGCCGCGGGTGCGGGACTCGTAGTCGACCTTGGGACGACGGATGTTGAGAGCAGGGTTGCGATCGACAAGCTGCTCCTGTTCGCAGTAGCGATAGAAGCTGGCCAGGGTGGAGAGCCGGCGGGCGACGGTGGATCGCATGCAGCCGATCTCTTCCATCCACCGCCCGAACAGCTCGAGATGAGACCGCCTGACCGTGAGCAGACTGAGATCGGCCTGGCGGCACCAGGTGGCGAAGATGCGCAAGTCAGTGGCGTAGCTGGTCCGGGTAGCGCCGGCGTAACCGGCCAGGAACCCTCCGACGGCCATCGCCTCGGCCCGTTCCGAGGGACGGCCAGCGCGGACGACAGCGGTGCAGGTGATCGTGGACATCGGGACCTCCTTCGGTCAGCCCGGCCGGACTGGACGGGGAACCGAAGGACACACCCTCGTGATCCCCTACCACCCGAGCGTTACCGGGCGCGCCTGCTCGTGCCGAAGTCGGGCGGTCGTCGCCCGGCGCACCGTGGACCAGTGACATGGGAAAGATTCTCCCGAGTAGCGGCTGTCCACCTACCCGGCGTTCCGGGTGTCCCGCTGCTAGCAGCCAGCGGCATCGGGACCGCCGCCCTCCGGTCCCGCACCGCGGGGCTGATCGGGGCATCCACCGCTCCGACGTGCCGCTCGGCCGCGGCACCCGGCCCAGGCGAAGGACGGACCACCCTGCAGGGCGGGAGGGGACCGACCACCCCTTCGGGCTCGCTTCCCTCGCTGGAGTTTGGGCAGTGGAGACGCCTGTGGTGGGCCGTACAGCGGTGCCCGACGCGGCAGTGGGACAGGTGGAAGTTCGCCCGCACAGCACGGGTACAGCCGTAGATCATGGAACAGCGATATCGGAACCACCATGAGCCGCCTTGACACTGCCGAAACACTTCTGCGGAGAGCATCCTTGGCTTTTCGGGCCGTTGTGCTCGTCACTGGCCAGCTCGTCATGCTGGCGGTGATGCACCTTCTTCTGGAGACGCTTGAGCCTGAGCCGAATGGCTTTCGCTTTGACGATGCCGAAAAGGCTCTTTCCTTCGCGGCGTACTCCCTCCCCCCACTGCTCATCGGAGCTTTCGCCTGGTCCCGTGCCGGTGTGGGGGCGATCTCGCTCCTCCAAGCGGCGAGTCCTCTCCTGCTTCTCCCGGTGATGCTGGACCCTGAGGCGGACCTCAACTTCGCCATGCTCTTGTGGTGGTTCTACCTTCCGCCCGTCAATGCGGTGATGTTGGCGGGCGACTGGTGGCTGGCCAAGAGATGGTGGCGGAGGAGGTGCTGACCGCTCTGCTGGTCTGGTTTCACACGGTTAGTGGGCGTACGCCGGGCCCCTGGTGTATGCCGTTCTGGCAGCGCCTCGGCGCCTGCGCCTACGTAGCGATAGTCAAGCCGGCGACGACGTCGGCTGGACGATCCCAAGGTCCTCAACGATCGTCCGAATGTCCGCTCGCACGTACGCCGTGCCGACGGCAATATGAAAGAGATGCGAGCCTTGTGCCGCCGACTGTGGTCCACGGTCTGGAGATCCAGACCGTTTCGCCCCAACGGACAGTGCCCCGTGTGCGGCAGGCCCGTGGTCCTCCACGCCAGTACGCGTATCGGCACTTGGACGGGGCCGATGATGGCTCAGGGGACAAGGCAGGAACAGATCGCGGCATGTTCGGTGCATGGTCGCCCGCCGTTCAACGACCTCTCCACGAAGGTGTCGAACGGGAAGTGCCCGCCGACACCGTAGCCGGTCAGCGCCGACTGCCGCTCGCCCGCGGTCGGAGCCCGGGACAGGTTCGGGAGGAGCTCCGGCGGTTCACCTTCAACCCCGCGGCACTGGCCACGGATCCTCGCTTCCGATCGGCGCCCGGTCCCCTCATCGCGGCCCGTCACTAAGAAGCAGCGCTGCGCTTCTTCATGGCATCACTTCCGGCGCTGCCGTGATCCGAGTCCACGCGCCCATAACGACGCGGCTCGGCAACGGCCTGGGGGCGCAAAGGACCCGCGCTCGGGGCCGCCAGCGAGGAACCGTCCGGAGGCGGAGGGCCTACCTGGCGCGGGGAGCCGCACATAGCCTCAGACCGAAAGCTGGGCCTACGGCGCGTGCCGTTGATGGCGACACCCGCCTCCCCGCGCTGATGGACGGTGACCCGCACGAGTTCGTACCAAGTGAGCGCATCGGCCTCGAGAGGTCATTACCGTGCGCCCCATCGGTGCCGTACTCGGGCGGTCAGCAGGACCCCGCTGTCTCAGTCGCACAGCCTGCGCGGCCCCGTTAGGAGCCGGACGGCTTCCTGGCTGATGTGATGACCGCCTTCGCCCGAGCCTTCGCTACCAGCGCGGACCTCACCCCGGCACGCGCCACCGGCCTCGTCCACTCCGTCACCGTGCCCGCAGCCGTGCGGCTGTTGGTGCCGTACTTACGGACGGAGGACCGACCACAGGCCTGCTTAGGAGCTTGGCGGACGGCTGCCGGGATCCGGGCCGGCTACGCCAGTCCGTCCAGGGTCGCTTTGCGGGAGCAACCGAGCGGCGACCGCACCGAGCTGATCGAACGAGCCGTCGCCGTTGAACACGTCCACGCCGTGAAGCTCGTGCAGGCGTGCTGGCGTGCCCACGACATCGACGAAAACGATGTGTTGCCCGTCGCGGCCGCTCGTGCCGTCGAGATCTACGAAGCCCAAGCGAGCTGACACGGCAGCCGGCGGCCAATCTCGGGACGGGAGAAGGCCCTTGCGCCGACAGGGGATCGACGAAGTTCACGCCAGCCACGCTCCCCCTCGCATGACCGTTCGGCCGGCGATCTCGTTCT
>JALYGD010000162.1 GCA_030777265.1 Actinomycetota bacterium
CGAGCAGACGCGCATCGGGTACTTCCAGGCGAACGTGGGCGAGGGTCCGCACTGCGACATCGGGCGACTTCAAGGGCTGGAGGCGTCCGACGAAGAGCAGCAGGGGCCCGTCCCCCGGCGGTGCGTCAGGGGGGTTGGCGGCTGGTCCAGGGTGGAAGACGTCGAGGTCGACGCCGGGCGGCACAACTGCCAGACGCCTCCCCGAAGTGCCATACGTGCTGTGGAGCAGACTGGCCTCGCCGCAAACCGATACGACGATGCGGTCAGCCTCCTCGACCAACCGCTCTTCGGCGAGAAGGCGGACGACCGGTTCGGGCTCGTCGCCGGGAGCCAGGGCGGCGTTCTTCACGCGGGCGAGCGTGTGGAAGGACTGCACGAGAGGGACACTCCAGCGACGGCGCAGCTGACGGCCGACCCAGCCCGAGAGCCAGTAATGGGCATGGACGACGTCGTAGTCGCGGCCCCGACCGTGGCTGGCCAAGTGGCTATCGAGCGCGAGCAGAAAAGCGCAGAGGTGGTTGGACAGCGCGTCCTTCGGCAGCCGCTTGCGTGGCCCGGCCTCGATGTGGTGCACCGCCAAGCGCTCTTCGAGTTTCAGGACCGGAGGATCTGCAGGGTGCGTGGCCCGCGTGAAGACGTCGACTTCAACGCCTCGGGCCGCCAGACGCCGTGCGACCTCCAGAACGTAGACGTTCAGTCCCCCACCATCTCCCGTACCCGGCTGGTCCAGCGGCGAGGTGTGGAGGGAGATGATCGCCACTCGACGCACTGGCGCGCTGGTCACCGATTTCATGCGGGGGTCACGACGAGGCGGTGAACGCCCCGATCCTCGGCCCCGTAGCGATACTTGTAGGGCTCATCGCCTCTGAGCAGGTCGAACACCCCGAACCCCTCCTCGCCAGCGATGCGAATGAGCTCCGCGAGGAGCACCATGCCAGGGGCGAGGGCTCGCAGCTCCCGCTCGAAGGCTGAGTTGTACAGGCCCCATTCGCTGCGGTGGCTGAGGGAGACGCTGATCGCGCCGGGGCGTCCTTCCACGTCGAGGCGGTGCATCCGCAGCGTTCGCTCCGGTCCGAACTCCGCCGCAAGCGACTGGAAGAAGGCGTACATGGAATCATCGACGAAGAAGCGACCCTTTTCCCCGCCGGCTGCCCGGTTCAGCGCGAAGAACTCATCGACCGCAGCCGAAAGCTCGTGCTCGTCGACGACCACCAGTTTCACGACCCCCGCCTCGCGGGAGAGCTTGCGAGCCTTGCGGCGAATCTCGTGCCGTTGCTTGCTCGTCAATCGCCCGAGGTAGCCCTCCCAGCCGCCGCTCAGGTCGATGCGAGGACAGACGTCCTCCCTGTCGGGTCCGTCTACCGCCATGCCGCCGCCGCTGGCACGGGCGGCGATGAGCCGGTGCCAGCCGGCATCCTCCGCAAGGCCAGCGGCGTGGAGCTCGTCCCAGTCGCTCTCACCCTCGAGCTCGTCGAACCACGCATCAACGACATCGGACCGGTGCTCAGGTCGGCTCACCGGGCCGAGATAGTCGGTGACGTGGTACCCACCGGCAAAATGGACCACGCGCTTACCATCGCTGGTCAGCTCGCGCACCTCGGGCACGACCCCGATCAGCTCGCCGCTGTCGTGGAGGAAGCGGAGCCGGAGGTCCCAGTGGCAGAGGTGGTGGCACCACAGGCGCAGGAATTGGGGGTCGTGGAACAGGGACGCGGAGGGGTCCGAGGCGACAAGCGCTTCCCAGCTGTCAGCGAGGCTGCCGTTAGGGAAGCTTTCCTCGGTTTGGACCTCCAGCACGGCATGCTCCGTTGCGGCGGGCCACAAGGTTGTTGTGGACGAGGCGCTCGCCTCGGGGCCGGCGAGCCTAGCGGCCCCACCAGACAGGACTGCCACCGGCGGCTTGATGCGGCCACAACTCCCCCGCGCTCCAGCGGCGGGCGCCTGAAGCCGTGGGCTCAGGTTGGCGTCGCCTGCCGCTGCGGGCCTGTTGTGCCGACGCTCTGGCCGAGGTGAGGTGGACCAGCTTCTATGCGCTCGATTTCCCCGGCGGGGCGAGGCGGAGGGGGCTCCGCCCCTGCCATCGCGTTTCGCCAGCCCACCTTGATGGGAGCCGCGCCCGCCTCGTTCTCACGGCGGAAGGAGCAGTAGATCTCGAGCAACGCAGCCCGTTGACGCTCGTTCAACCACGCGTCCCGCAGGATCGCGATCTCGAGGTCGGCCAGCTCCTCGCGCTCCTCGAGGATCCCCGCCTTGACGTAGAGGCTCTCCGCGGAGATCTTCAACGCCTTCGCGATAGCTTGAAGGATCTCGGCCGATGGCTTGCGCAGCCCACGCTCGATCTGACTGAGATAGGGGTTGGACACCCCAGCCAACTTCGCCAGGTGGCGCAGCGAGTACTCACCCCGTTTGCGCTGTTCGCGGATGTAGCTACCGAGCTCACGCAGCTTCGTCGCCGCGGTCAAGCCGGTGACCTCGTCTTTCCTCGTGGGGGGTGCTTCGGCAGCGCCCCCCTGCTCGTCTGCGGCCAGGTTCGCTCCTTAGCTCGCCCGGGGTTCACTTCCACCCCACCGCCCGTTTCTTCGAGCCGCGGAAGCAGGAAACACGAGGCTATCGACAGCGCCGAAATGTCCGCAAGCGCAGCGCGTCTATCGCGCTCCAGCTCGATGTGTCCCGTCGGTTGCTCAGACGGCGAGAGCCGCTCCGAGCGCCGTCACGGCTCTGGTCGCAACCACCCCGCCAACCGGCCGCTCACCGCCCAGGACCGGAGGCGGGGACCATCTCTCCTCCCCGACCAGACCGGCCGCAGCAAGCAGGCCGTGGAGGGCCGTCGACGACCCACGGGAGGCACCGTCGGTGATCTTCAAGGCGGCCGCGCGCACCTCGCCATCGCAAGCGGTCCACCCGGCGGCGAAGACTCCCTCCGCACCGGGCTTCGCCACGATTCCCGCCTTCAGGAGCTCTGACTCGAGCCGGCCCTTGCCTCCGACCAGGTCGGGGTGGGCCCGACCGGCGTCAGCGATCCGGGCCCAGGGACCTTGAGACTCGGCTAGCGCCGCGTAGCCGTGGGCGAGCCCGGCCAGAGATGCTGCCGCGGCCGGAGCGCCGCAACCGTCAACGGAAACCGCGACCAACGGGCCTACCGCCTGGGCGAGGGTGGCGAGCACCGCACGCTGGAGGGGACCGTCGGGGTCGAGCACCAGTCGGCGAGGGCAACCGATCGCCCTTCCCGCCAGGGCGAACAGTGCATGCTTGCCCGAGCAGTTGTGGGCGAGGCGGGACGGCAGCTGCCTCGGCTCATCGGCTGGTTCGGCGGGCGGTGTGGTGAGGTCATCGGCGGAGAACCCGGCGTGGGCGAGCAGATCCCGTACCGCTTCGAGTTGGGCGGGCTCGGCCCGGTGCGAAGACCACCCGACGGCGACCAGGGCCGCAGGGAGGTCGGCGTCGCCGGCGAGCTCGAGTGATGCGGCGGCTTGGAATGGCTTGGCCGTGGAGCGCAAGAACGTGACGTGATCGGGGTCGCCTAGCGCTCCGATCACCCGCCCGTCCGGACCTACAACGACGAGGTGGCCGTAGTGGCGGGACTCCACCAGCTGCCGTGGTTTTCCGGCCCGGGTCACACGGGTCGTCGAAACGAGCTGAGCGGGTTCCAATCCTTACGTTCTTCGTCGTCGCGACACTGACTACGCCTGCTTGGGCAGCACCTCCGTAACGCTCGCCTCCCCTCGTTGGTAGCGCCGGGTCAGCTCCTCTTGGAGAGCGTCGAGCCGGTCGAACAGCTGGCGGCGCAACTCGGACAGCTCACGCTCCTTTTCCGTGACGAGGTGGACCATCTCGCTCAGTTCCTCGGTCGACTTCTCCTCCAGCAGCGCAAGCGTGTGCTCCTCCACGAGTCGCTCGCCCTCGCGTCGCTGGTAGTCGACCGATGGGACGAGGGATCGGGGCGCGCGGGGACGTAACAGGCGTGCGGGTACGTCATCTGGCCCGCCTGCCCGGGCCTCCGGGCCGCCCCGATCCGGCCCGCCCCGATCGCTGAGGATCTGCGGCAAGGCGTCGAGCAGCGACTGGACGTCACCGTTTGTGCCGCTGTCATGTCGGCGCAGCGCTTCGGCTCGCAGAATGTCGAGCTTGCCCTGCAGCATTCGGCGAGCGAACGAGATTGCGCTCTCCTCCTCCTCGCACTCATCCCGCATGGCCCGGATCTCGTGCGTGGATCGCCCCGCGAGGTCGTCGAGATAGCCGCGCGCGAGGATGCGGTCCAGTCGACGTCGTCCGTACACCGTGGACTCCTGTTCCGGCGGCCATCGCGGCTGGTGAAGCGGCCCGGGTTCCATTCGCTCCCGCTGCACGAGCGACTCTGTCATGAGGACCGTCAGCCCTCCTGCTCTCGGTAGCGCTTCCGGCACTCTTCGAGCAGACTGAGTGCGTCTTCCTTCTCGGACCACCCCTCCACGCGAGAGAACTTCTGCTCAAGGTCCTTGTAGATACTGAAGAAGTGTCGCACTTCACTCAAGATGTGGTCGGGCACGTCCTTCAGCTGCTCGATGTGCGTCCAGCGAGGATCGCTCTGCGGAACGGCGAGAATCTTCTCGTCCGGTCCTTCCTCGTCTCTCATGTACATGATCCCGACGACGCGGCTCGGGATGTAGCAGCCTGGGAAGGTCGGCTCGCCCAGGACGACGAGCGCATCCAGAGGGTCGCCATCTTCCGCGAGTGTCTGCGGTATGAAGCCGTAGTCGCCCGGGTAGTGGACTGCGCTGAACAGCATGCGGTCGAGTTCGAAGCGCCCCGTGTCGTGGTCGTACTCGTACTTGTTCCGCGACCCCATCGGGACTTCGACGAAAACGTCGATGATGTCGGAGCCGTTGCCCTCGTTCGTCGCCATGGATTCGCCTCCGTCCAGTCGACCTCAGCGTAGGTCGATCAAGTAGCGAAGCGATAGCGACCCAGGCTACGGCTGGGGGGAGGGGCGAGGGTGGCACGTAGGACATACTGCGGCTCAAGTTCCTTGCGCGGCGACCACGAGCGCAGCAACCGCGATGGCCAAGGCGAGGACGAGCACGAGCACAGCACCCGCTCGGCTGCGCTCGACCGTCTCCAGGCTTTCGGCGTCGACCTCCTCGTCAACCACGATGACGACGCGTTGGCCGATGTAGCCGCCTTCCACGCTCTCAGTCCCGCTGTCGGGGGCGACTACCGGCTCGCTCACACTCCGATCCGGCGCCACAGGGCCGCCACTCCCGCTCCCACGCCCCACTACCGGCTCGCTCACACTCCGATCCGGCGCCACAGGGCCGCCACTCCCGCTCCCACGCCCCACTACCGGCTCGGTCAGGCTCCGGTCGAGCGCGGCGGCGGCCGCTGCCGCGGCATCGAGCGCCGCCCGCACGTCACGTACGCGAAGTCCGAGGACATTGGCGGCGTCGGACACGGACAGGCCGGCTTCCTCGACCAGGACGTCCGCCTCCACCTCCGGGCGCACGCGGAGGCGGTCCTGCAACGCCTTGTGGGCAGCAACGAAGACCGCACTGGGGGATGCGTTCAGCGGTAGCCGGTCCATGACGTCGGCGAGCGCCGCCTGTGCCGCATGAGGCGGCAGCAGCGCCGCGAAATAGTCACGGACGCGCTGCTCGACCTCGTCCGGGATCGTCATGTGCGGGAAAGTCATGTCCGGGAACGTCTGTCCAAAAAAGTGATGTCCAGGAAAGTCACGTCCAGGAAAGTCATGTCCAGGAAAGTCATGTCAGCAAAGTCATGGGTGAAAAGTCATGGGTGCGAGATGGTAACCGATCGTTGCCTCGTACCATACCCCTAGTCAGCGGCACGGTGTAGACCAGTTCGGACATGAGCCGCCATCGGAGGGAAGTTCCGCAGGCTCAGCGACGATCCCGGCGGCGCACCACAGACGAATCGTGCCCTGGGACGGCAAGCCCCTCTCCCACGAAGTTGCGCACGAATACCGCGCCATCTTCGTCGGCGTACCGGTCCCCGGCTCGGGCATCCGCTGGGACGTACGCGAGTCCTATCCGCTCTCCGCCATACGTCGTCGCACTCGTGACCTCGACTCCCCGTTTGCCGGTCCCGGTGCTCCAGCCCGCGGCGGCTGCCCCTCCGAGCACGACCTGCGCCAAACGCCGCCGGGGACGGCCGAGCATCCACATACGCGCAACCGCCTCCTGACCGGGGTAGCAGCCCTTCTGGAGGTGGACATGCGTGGGGAGGAGACCCATCTCCTCGGGTAGGTGGGGAGCTCGAACCTCGCGGGCCCAGCCGGGGACGCCATGCGCGACCCGCCAGGACTCAAGGGTTTCGGGGGCGCCGGCCTCGGCGCCCGCCTCGAGCAGACGCACGGCAAGCGACTCCACCACCTCGGGGGATCCGGCCAGGTCGACGCCGTCGTCATGGCCGAGGACGAGTGCTCGCCCGATCTCGGCGACCCTACAGGGGGAGACATCAAGACCGGCGGCCGCGGCGATCTCGCGGCCGCGCTCGCCCCGCAGCGACCGCCCCTCGACGTCGAGCAGCGTGCATCTGGCGTCGGCGAGGAAGGTGCGGTTACCCAAGGTCCGCGCCAGCTCATCGGCGAGCTCCTTCGTGGGCGTGAGCAGCACGAAGCGGCCATCGAGCACGGCGACGTCGAACAGGGCCAGGGGGGCGCCGTGCGGGTCGAGAAAGAGAGCGCCCGCGACGTGGCCAGGTGCGAGGACCTCGATCTCCTGAGAGACCACGGCGTTGAGGAAGCTGCCTCGATCGGCGCCGCTGACCTCAACAGCCCCGCGTTCGTTGGGGGCCAGGACCGCATCGATGCTCACGGACCACCACCGTCGCCGTCTTAGGAGACCTAAGACGCTCCTCTCGCGTCGCTCCTACGCAGCGCCGCTCACAGCCCCAGGGTACGACTCGTTTGCAGGTCACGCCCGGCGCGCCTCGTTCAGCGCCACTCCGAGTGGAGATGCTCTGCCTGCGCCGCACTCACCCCCGTGTGCGCCAGATGACATAGAAGGCGAAGAGAGCCGCAACGGCGCTCATGATCGTAAGGATGCCGATGAACACCCAGTGGACTACTGCTTCGCTGACGGCAACTAGGAGCCCGAGCACGCGGACTCCCTCCTCGTCATCGGCCTCATGGAAACCCCTTGATCTGGCCTCGTCATGGGCAGCGGGCGCCCGTGGTGCGGAAACGCTACTAGCAAAGGGTGCCCCTCGGAGAAGCTCAGACGACACGGTCGGCGGAATCGACGATGCCGGCGGCGGCGCGGTCGACGACCTTCAGCAGATCGCGTTCGGCCGGCACCCCGCTCGTGCGCGCGAGGATCCAGCCGTCATGGTCGATCACGAACAGGGTTGGGACGCGCAGGACGTGATGGTCACGGGCGATGTCGAGGTAGTCGCCAGCGTCGACCGTTACCCAGCGGAAGTGGGGACGCGCCTCGGAGACCTCGGCGAGAACCCGCCTCACCGTCCGGCACGGAGCACAAGTTGGGGACCCGAGCAGAAGTGCTCGCACCTCGCCCGCGCGCCCGTCGAGCCCAACCGCGGCAAGCTGCTCTTCGGCAAAGCGCCCGTCTCGGGAGGAGACCCGCTTCGCGCTGGCGGGCGACTTTCGCCTCCGCATCCCGCCTCGGGCTGGTTGGGTCATCCGCCCGTCACGCCCCCGCCACCACACTCCCACAGCAAGCGCCGCCGCGACGACCGCAACAACGATGAGGAGACGCAGGAGGACGGGTGGAAGCACTACGCGCCTCCCCGACGCGTTCGCATCCTCTGGCCGATGAGGTAGAGCTCGCAGCCGATGCAGATGCCGGTGAAGGCTTGCAGCGACGCGAG
>JALYGD010000163.1 GCA_030777265.1 Actinomycetota bacterium
TACCAGAACCCGATCCTGACCGGACGAGAGCGTCGCATCGCCGCCACTATCGCTGTCGGGTGCGTCGCGCTGGCCGGTCTGGCGGGCGTGCCCGTCGTGCTCTCGACCGGTGCGGGCAGGGGAGAGGCCTTGTGGTCCGGGCTCGTCTATGGCGCCCTGCTCGCCTCAGCCGCCGTTGTCGTCTACATCGATCGACTCTATGCCCGACAGTGCCCACGCTGCGGCAACCGCCACCACGACCGTGGCGCGGTGACCTGTCTCCGCTGCGGTTACGATCTGGCGTCTCGCCCCTGCTACACCTGCCCCGAATCGCACGCCGTTTACCTCGAGCCCGGCTGCTGCGAGTGCGGTGGGCGATTGCAGCGCGTCGCCCAAGCGGTGGTTCCCGGGAACCGGTTCACGGGGAGGTGTCTCGGCGTGTGGATCCTCGCCTTTCTTGCCTGCACCGGGATCCTCCTGCAGCTCGTGGGGGCATGACATGGCGCTCCGGCGAGGACCGCGCTCAACCGTCCACGCCGCTGGTGGTGTGGTCGCCCGCGGCGGGATCCGAGGTGAGGAGGTCCTCTTGGTCCATCGTCCGAAACATGACGACTGGAGCTTTCCCAAGGGCAAGCTGCAGTCGGGTGAGCGCTTCGAGGACGCCGCGTTGCGGGAGGTTGAGGAGGAGACCGGGTATGCCTGCGAGCTCGACTATGAGGCCGGGTCGGTCACCTATCGCGACGCGGAGGACAGGCCCAAGCTCGTGCGCTACTGGCGCATGCACCCGGTGGAGGGCGAAGGCCGATTTACGCCCACTGCGGAGGTCGACGAGATTCGCTGGGTCCCCTTGGAAGAGGCCCGCGGCATCCTCACCTACCCTCACGACCGTGATGTGCTCGAACGCTAAGCCCACTCGGCAGCGTCACCGGGTGGAATCGTCCCGGGCCGGCCCCGTAGGCCCGGGCGGGGGGGCCGGGCCGGGAGCCAGGTCAGAGCGTCCTTCGAGCGGCGACAGTGCGAACTCCGCGGAGCCGATGCGCAGCCACTCGACCGGATGATCCCCGATCAAATGTTGGTCGACGATGAGGGGCACATCGTCGACCGTGACCCCGCCGTACCAGACGTAGTCGGGGAGGACGAGCACAGTCGGACCGACCATGCAAGGCTCGAGGCAGCCCGTGAATGTAACCTTCACGTCTACGAGACCACGTTGCCCCGTGATCTCACGGAACGCGTTGAAGACCTCGCCACTCCCCCTCTGGATGCATGAACCGCGGGGGTGCCCGGACGGACGCTCATTGATACACACGAGCACGAACCTCTCCGGCATGGCGGCCCGTGCCACGCGGACTCCTTCCTAACACCTCCCTCGTTCGCCTCGACCTTATCGAATTGTCGGCTCGAGTGACGGGGTCGGCTATTCGAGGCCTCGAACCGGGAACGCCGGCCCGTGCCAGCCCAGCAACGCCTCGGTCATCCGCACCGCCTGCAGGGTTTCGGACGACTCGTGTGCCCGCACCACGTGAGCACCTCGCAGCACACAGAAGACTGCCGTCGCGAGGCTTCCTCCCACCCTCTCGTGGAGACCCACGGCGAGTGTCTCACCGATGAAGTCCTTGTTCGAAACCGCGACCAGGACGGGATAACCGAGCGCGACCAGTTCGGGCAGCCGTCGTGACAACTCGAGCGAGTGGTACGTCGTCTTCTGGAAATCGTGGCCCGGGTCAACGAGGATGCGGGTTCTCGCCACCCCTCGCTCGATGGCCCGCTCGGCGAGCGCTGCACAAGCGTCCACGACCGCGGTGGTGACATCGGGGTGGTAGCCGCGACGGAAAGGGCGCGTGCGTGGCTCACCGCCGTGATGCACCGCCACGTAGCCGGCCTCGTGCTCGGCGACGACGTCGAGGATCTCGCCGTTATGGCCGCCGCTTACGTCGTTGACAAGGTCGGCACCGGCCTCGAGCGCGGCGGCTGCCACCTCGGGACGGTAGGTATCGGCCGAGATGACGACATCCGACTCCGCACGCAGAGCTTCGATGATCGGCAGGATGCGGTCGCGCTCGTCATCGACTGAAACCGGCGGACCCGGCCCCGCTTTCACCCCGCCCACGTCCACGATGTCCACGCCCTCGGCGATCAGCCGATGACCTCGGGCGTAGGCGGCGTCGAAGTCGAACGTCCCGCCCCGGTCGTAGAACGAGTCCGGGGTGCGGTTCACGATCCCCATGACCGCGATCCGCGAAGTGAAGTCGAAGCGTCGGCGACTCAATTCGAGCACCGCGCCCGTAGTCCTCTCCGCGGACGAGAGGAGGGGAGTCAGCAGCCGCGCCCGACCATCAGCTTCGTCCGCCGCAGGCTGGCTGGCGTCGGCCACGTCTGGCTCCTCCTTCTCATGCTACGAGGCTAGCCTGGCCTTCGCCTGGCCTTCGCCTGGCCTTCGCCTGGGAGGTTCGCCTGGCCTTCGCCTGGGAGGTTCGCCGTGATCGCGTGGGTCGTCGTGAGCGTCACCTGCGTCGTCGGGCTCGTCGTCACGCTCATCGCCCTCCTCGCCGGTGAGCGCGTCCGCCCCTTCGTTCCGCTCGAGCCCTATTGGCTCATGCCGACTCCGAGCGAGGCCCGCAGCGCCTCCTTCCCGCTCGCCTGGCGGGGCTACCACCCCGCCTCGGTCGATGTCTTCATGGATGCGCTCGCCGCCGCCTATGAGGAGCTCTATCACGTCGCAGGACCCGATGTCGTGTCACAGGCACGCGAGCGTCTCACCCGTCGCGGGGATGGCCGCTCCGACAACCTCCCCGACGAGGTCAAGTGAGCCACCCTTTTCAACCTTGATCTCAGGCGGCTCGCTTGAGGGCGTGGTTACGGTTGATGACGTGGGTGGCTTCGTGGTAGCGGATGCCCTTGCGCAGGCAGTGCCAGAGGATCTCGAGCCAGCGGTTGCGCATGGCACGCAGCGTGGCGTGGTGGGAGATGCGCGCGATCAGCGCGTCCACCGCCGAGGGCGTGTGCCGACGGTCTCAGGCTGGATCACGCCCTCGCCGGGGCGGCCGAGCGCGACCTCATGGGCCTCCTCGGCCCAGTCGATCCCCATCCCGAGCATGTGTCCCTGGCTCCTTGCTCGGTGCGAGTGAAGGCGCGGCGCCGTGCTGATCAACCAGTCCTCGCAGGACGACACCCTTGTGGGCGACTGGCCTTCGGGGGCGTTCCCCGGGGACGCCGTCTCACTGAAGTCCTCACAGGACGAGCGCCGCAAGCGTTCCCCAGGAAAGACCCCACGGATGGCAGGTAATCAGATCAGCGACGCTCCGCAGGAGCGCCGCGAGAGGAGCCGTCTTAGGTCTCCCAAGACGGCGACGGTGATGGTCAGATGAGGAACTCGAGAATGGGGGCGGCGATCGCGCCGGGATTCTCGACCGGCAGCCAATGACCGGCATGGGGGATCACTCGCACGCGGCTGACCGGAATGTCGCGGTGAAGCTCCTCGGCCATCGCGAGCGGGGTCGAGCGGTCGTGTGCGCCGACGAGGATGAGTGAGGGCTGGCCGATCTCGCTCCGCTTGACGTGAGGTGCCTTGGCGAGCGCCCGACACGACTTGGCGTACATCACCGGGTCGTTGCGCAGGAACATCTCCTTCAGCAGCCCTACTGCTCCGGGCATCGCCGCGTAGGTCTGCGGTGATACCGCCCCGTCCAGCCAGTCATCGACTACCGCATCCATGCCGTCGCGCTCCACGACTTCGGCGCGCTCCCGATAGCTGTCGGCTGCTGGCGGTTGGTAGTACGAGATCCCGCCGATGAGCACGAGCACATCGCAGAGGTCGGGCTCGGTCTGGGCGAGATGTTGGGTAACGAGACTGCCGAGGGAGTGTCCAACGAGGGTCACGGCAGGCAACTCGAGGTGATGGATGAGGCCCCGCACATCGTTTGCCCAGCCTTCTACCGAGAACCTCCCCTTGCCGTCTGAACGGCCGTGGCCGCGCAGGTCCAGCGCGATCACGTGGTGGTGGTCCCTCAGGATCTGCATCACCCCATACCACACGTTGGCGCAGCCGCCGAGCGCGTGGACGAAGACAACGGGGGGACCCTCGCCATAGCTCGAGTAGTAGAAGGTGCAGCCGTCGATCTCTGCGAACATCCTCGGCCTTGGTGGAAGTCGGAACCGGGCCGCCTGGGCGCATGACACCCCGGAACCTGCTGGTCCCACCGGCCAGCCTATCGGTTCGGCCGCTCACCGCGGGAAGCGGGAGTGGGGGACCGACAAGATTGCCCAAGACCGTGACAAGATTGCCCAAGACGCGACGGAGGCGGGTGGGACAAGGAAAGGAGCCGGCGTGCGAGTCGAGGTTGCATGCGAGATGGTCGCACCTCCCCGGATCGTCTGGGGCCTGCTCGTGGACTGGGAACGACAGGCCGAGTGGATGGTCGATGCGCGAGCGGTCGAGGTCACCAGCGTGGTCCGCAGGGGTGTCGGCGTGCGGCTGCGTGTGCCGACGAGGGTGCTGGGTATGACCGTTGAGGATGTGCTCGAGGTGACAGCCTGGGAGGAGCCTCGGAGGCTTGGAGTCCGTCACATCGGGGCGCTCGCCTCCGGCATGGCGGCCTTCGAGCTCGTAGCCAGCCAGCAGGGGACGTGGGTCGTGTGGTGGGAGGAGATCGAGGTGCCGCTCGGGGTCGTCGGCGAGCTGGGCGCCAGGCTGCTCGTACGTCCTTACCTCGCCCGGCTGTTTCGCCGCAGTCTCGACAACTTCGCCCGTCTCTGCCGAGAGGAAGCCGCATCGACCCCGCGTGCAGGCGACCGTAGGGAAGGGCACCATTGATGTCGCACCTACGAGCGGGTGAGCATGAGTGAGATCGGGACGTCGTCAGAGCAGCTCCAGCGCTTCCGCGAGCTGTGGCGCGACGAACTCCTCGCCGCCGGCTTGTACCGAGCGCTGGCCGAGGCCGCGGGCGAGCGGCGTGACGTGTTCCTCCGCCTCGCCGAGACCGAGGAGCGTCACGCCGCCCACTGGCAGGAGCTGCTGTCCGAGGCCGGGGTCGAAGAGCTCACCCCCCCTCGCCCCGGGCTACGCGGCCGCCTGCTGGCTTTCCTCGCGCGGCGCTTCGGCATCGCTGCGGTCCTGCCGTTCGTGATCCGCGCCGAAGCCGCCGACGCGGACCGCTACCGGCGAATCCCTCAGGCGACCGCAGAGATGGCCGAGCAGGAGATGAGGCATGGCCGCGTGCTTGCTGCGCTCGGCGGGATCGAGAGGACAGGTAGCCGGATCGCCGTCGCGGAGGGCCGTCACCGCACCGGCGCCGGCGGGGCGCTGCGAGCAGCAGTCTTTGGAGCAAACGACGGGCTGGTGTCGAACTTCTCGCTCGTCATGGGCGTCGCCGGTGGCACAGGCGACAGCCGTCTCGTGATACTCGCGGGGGCTGCTGGGCTGTTCGCCGGGGCGTTTTCGATGGCGGCGGGGGAATGGGTGTCGATGCGGTCGCAGCGCGAACTCTACGAGCGCGAGATCGCGATCGAGGCCGAGGAACTGGCCCACTTCCCTGAAGAGGAGCGCCAGGAACTCGAGCTCATCTACCAGGCGAAAGGCGTGAGCCCCGGCGAAGCCCGGGTGCTGGCAGAACGTCTCATGGCTAACCCGGCCACTGCCCTTGACACGCTCGCCCGCGAGGAACTCGGCGTCGACCCGGGCGAACTCCCGTCGCCGGCGTTGGCCGCCCTCTCGTCGTTCGTGTCGTTCGCAGCCGGGGCGCTTCTGCCCATCCTTCCGTACCTCGTCCTCGGCGGGGTCGCGGCCACCGTGGCGACGGTGACCGTGTCCGTCGTGGCCCTGTTCAGCCTCGGAGCCGCGATCTCCGTGTTGACGGCACGACGAACGGTCCGCTCGGGCCTGCGGATGGCCTTTGTGGGGGGACTCGCGGCCAGCGCGACGTACCTCGTCGGCAGCATCGTTGGCGTCACGATAGGTTGAAGCTAAGGCACAGGGTGAGCCTCAGGCTATCTCCTGCTCGGTTCCCACCATGAGCCTGGCTTCCACGTCGAACTTGCGGGACATCTCGATCAGGTCCTGGATCAAGTCGACGCCGGGCTCCGAGCGCAGGGCGCGCCCCAGGCTCTCCTCGTCGTCAAACAGGATCTCCGCCATCAAGTAGACGGCTGGGGGGTTCCCACGCGGGTCACCTGAGAAGCGGCTCATGCGAAGTGCGCGGATCTGGGGCCAGGCGCGCACGAGCGGCATGTGGTGCCGCTCGTAGTGGGACTCGAACCCTTCAGGGTTCGTCGGCTCGGTGTAGAAGACGGTGAGCTTGTGCACGTGACTCCTCCTGACTCCGCCATCGTCTCAGGCGGCAGTCCCCCGTGCACTGCCACGGGGAAGCCCCTACGGGGTCCTCAGCCGCCGCCGCGAGAGCGGTCGTGGCTTGCCCGGGGAGGGCCGAAGGCCCGGGCGGGTGGGGAGATGCGGGAAGGGCCGCAGGCCCAGGTGGGTGGGAAGACTCAAGACCGCTCCGGCGGAGTACTGATGAGGCCCCGCAGCCGATCAGCGAGGGATGGTCGCCCCCCAGGCCGGTGCACGGCCCGGTTCGTACGCTCGACCGGCTCATCGGTCGTGACCCTGCCGCTTGGCACGTCCGGCGGGCTGGCTGAGGCGACCACGATGACCGGATCGGCGGTGCGATTCCCGATTCCGTGCGCGATACCCGAGGGGACGAGGATCGCACCGAGCGGTCCCAGCCCGAGCTCTCCCTGATCAGTGGCAAACCAGGCGTTTCCACCGATGACCGTATAGACGACGTCGACGTCCTCGTAATGGAGCACGGACGTGTCCTGCCATGGCTCCAGGCACCACAGATCCATGGTGATCACATCGGTCGCGAACACTCGTACGCGGCGGGCGGCCCCCCGGTCGAAAGCTGCGTAGTCGCGCAGGTCCACAGGCCGCACGGCAGCGAACGGGCGGGGTCCCGGATCCTCGTTCGCCGATGGGGCGGCCTGTCCTGGGGCTTCCTCATCGGGCATGCCATCAGCGTAGTCAGCCGGCATCGCAGGCGAAGCCGGACAAGCTCTGCAGCCCGTTCGCCCCCGTGTAGCGGCAGCGGTCCAGCACGCCGCTCGGGTTCGGCGCGTCCGGAAGCGATCAGGACGGCATATAGGCTGGCACAGGGAATCCCTCGCTTGCGTCACATCAGGGGCAACGGCCGGAAGGAAGCCAACGTGGTGTCGTTCGAGCTCACCGAAGGCGTCGTCACCGAGGCGCCGGTCGAGGTGGTCGCGATCCCCGCGCTCGCAGCGCCGGGCCTGGACGAGGACGCGAAGACAACGGCCGAGGAGACACCGCCTCCAACGCTCAGAGCCGGCGCCGAAGATGTCGCTGCAGCGCTCGGCATCGACCTCGCCCACGAGTTGCGCGCGCTGCGCTTCGACGGCAGTGCCGGCAGCGTCGCACGCATCCCGACCCGGGGAGCCATCGAGGCCGACACCATCGCGGTGGTCGGACTCGGGAAGGCCGAAGACCTCGACGAGGAGGCGGTCCGCAAGGCTGCCGCTGGGCTCGCCGACACGACTGCCCGGGCGAGCACGATCGCGACGACTCTGCCGGCTGGGGTGCAAGGGCTCAGCCCGGCGGTCGCGACGCAAGCAGTGGTCGAGGGCCTGACTCTCGCCGCGTACCGCTTCACGGCCTTCAAGTCGAAAGGGGAGCAGCACGAACTCGAACGTGTCCTCCTGTACCCGGGCTCGGAAGCAGGCGCATCGGCCCAGGGGCTCGAGGTTGGCCGCACCCACGCCGCCGCGGCTTGCCTCGTCCGGGACCTGGTAAACGAGCCGCCTGCAAACAAACGCCCGCCTGCCCTCGCGGAACGGGTGGCGGATGTGCTGCGCGACACCTCCGTGGACGTGACGATTCTTGACGAGGCGGCGCTTGACGAGGGTGGGTATGGCGGGATCCTTGCCGTCGGCAAAGGGTCGGACGCGCCGCCACGGCTCGTAGAGCTCTCATACGAGCCACAAGAGGCCCGCCGCCACGTCGCGCTCGTGGGCAAGGGCATCACCTTCGACTCCGGTGGGCTGTCGCTGAAGACCGCCAGCGGCATGATGACCATGAAGATGGACATGGGCGGCGCCGCGGCGGTGTTCGCCACCGTGAAGGCCGCGGCAGAGCTCGAGCTGCCGGTCAAGCTCACCGGGGTCCTGGCCTTGGCCGAGAACATG
>JALYGD010000164.1 GCA_030777265.1 Actinomycetota bacterium
GGCGCCCTGCATTCCGAGCGAAACGCTTCGGACACGCAGTCGCTGCGCTTCATCCAGTTCTGGATCCTTCCCTCACAGGAGGGCCTCGAATCGTCGGTGCAGCAGCGCCAGTACACCGCCGAGGAGCGCACCGACCGGTGGCTGCAGATCATGGGACCCCGGGACGAGGACGGCCTCGACCTCGCGCAGGACGCACGCGTTCTCGTGAGCAGGTTGTCGCCCGACAGCGGTCTCTCCTACGGCTTCGGAGAGGGCCGCGGCGGGTATGTGTATATGATCGGCGGCACGGCGACCTTCAACGCGGAAAAGGTCGCGACCGGCGACGCGGCCAAGGTCCAAGGACGTGAGAAGCTCGCCGTCGAAGCCGTCGAAGAGACCGACCTCATCCTGGTCGACGTGTCGCTGCGCTTTCAACCCGTGGGTGTCTGGGCGCGTCGGTAGACCGATTCCGAGTCTCCAACAAAGGCGTTCGCCCACGAAAAACCGAAGCGGGCCGCTGCGACTGGGGCGCGGCGTAACAGACCCATGATGCGTAGGCCTCTAGGCCTCCTCGAGTGTCTGGGGTCGGTTCGTCCGCCTCGGATCACTATCTCCAAGGAGTCTCAGTTCGAGGGTTGAAACTTCTGTGGCCTGACATGCTGAAGCGAGGTTCCGTCGGGAGGGCAGCATTGCCCCGGGGCCCATGAATGTCCGGCCATCACCCGCGGCCGCGCCTCCACATGGCAGCGCTGCCGTCGGGTGCGGTCGCATTCTCCGTGAGCGTGGAGGCGTGGATGGCTGCCGAAGATCGATGGGAGGTGCTGGCGGAGAGCTTCCATCGTTTCGCCGAAGATCAGGCCCGAGGCCGGTCGCGCCTCTACCAACACCTCGCAAGCGCCATCATTGGGACTGATGTGGCTTCTCTGCTGTTGGAGGCACCCATTGAGCAGCGACGCCCGAACCTGCTGCTCGCGGCGGTCCACGACCTGCTGCTGCGCGGGATCGAACATCCGCTCGCCCGCTACTACCCGTCGGTGGGGGGGTGGCGAGAACCCGATGAGCAGCTGCTCGCGACGTTCCGCGATTTCTGCACGTGGCACGAAGACGTGCTGCGCGGACTGGTGTCCACGCGGAATACCCAGACGAACGAGGTGCGCCGCTGCGCCGCGCTGCTGCCCGCACTACGGCGAGCCGCCCGACAGGCGTCCGCCCCGCTGACGATTGTGGAAGTCGGAGCGAGCGCCGGCCTGAACCTGCTGATGGACCGTTTCGCCTACCGTTACGACGATCTACTCGTCGGACCGGACGACGCTGCGCTCGTGATCGACTGCGCCCTCCGCAACGGCACCCCTCCACCTCTCAACACCGCTCTGAGCTCGGCCCGAAGGGTCGGGATCGACCTCCACCCCCTCGACGTCCACGACGCAGACCATGCCCGATGGTTGCGCGCCTGCGTTTGGCCCGAACACCTCGACCGGCTGCACCTTCTGGCCGCCGCCATCGCCGTCGCCCAACGCGAGCCCCCAGAACTCGTCGCCGGTCACGCCCTCGAAGCCCTGCCCGAGGTCGTCGCCACCCTGCCCGCTGGGACAGAGCTGTGCGTGTTCAACAGCGCCACGCTGGCGTACTTCTCACAGGCCGAAAGGGGGGCGTTCGTCGACCTGATCGAATCCCTGTCCACGGACCGGCCCGTCTGGTGGGTCTCGCTGGAAGCAGCGTTCATCGAGCCGTTCGATTGGCGAGCGTCAACTACGTTTCAGGAGGCGGTTGAGGGCCTCACCTACCTCATTACGCTCACCAGGATGGCCGGTGGCTGCCGCGTCGATGACCACCTACTGGGGCGTAGCGACCCACACGGAAGGTGGATTGAGTGGATCGCCGACTAGATCCCTCGACTCTCAACCCGCTTTCGCCCCTGAACGGCTGAAGGGGTACGTGTTGCCCTATCGCGGACCGGATCGACTTCCCCGACCCACCCGGAGACGGCACATCGACGGCGACGCGACGAGGAAGGACCCCGTCGGGTCGTCGACACCCTCGGCCCGGACGGGGCGCTCGTCGTAACGGCAGACGAAGAATGGCGGGTGGCGCCGCCCCAGGTCGAAGCTCGGGACACAACCGGTGCCGCGACGCGTTCAACGGCGTGCTCGCGGCGGCACTGGCCGAAGGTGCTCCTTGGACTGACGCTATGCTCCCCGCTGCCTCAGAGCAGGGCAGTGGGGGACGTGGTTGAACAAGGAGCGACGTGGTTGAACAAGGAGCGACGGGCCCTCTCCGGGCGGACCGGTAGTCGGCGGCTGGCGTCTACGGGCGGGAAGATACGCGCGGTGGGACTGCGACGCGTAGGAGGTCCTCGCCGACGATCACGTGGTCGAAGATCTCGCGGGCCTCCTGCCCGAAACGCTCGGTGTTGGCGTAGCGCTGCGAGAAATGGGTCAATATCAGTCGGCGGACCCCCGCGTCCCGCGCCAGCCGGGCGGCGTCGGTCGCGGTCATATGCTTGTACTCGGTCGCGAGGTCGGCATCCTCTGACAGGAAGGTCGCCTCACACAGCAACAGGTCGGCGTTGCGGGCAAGATCCACCGCCGCGGCGCACAGCCCGGTGTCCATCACGAACGCGAAACGCTGACCGGGACGCGGGGCGCTGACCTCCTCGACCCGCACCCTCCGTCCTTTCACTTCGATGCTGCCCGCACGCTTGAGCCGCCCGACTTCAGCACCTGACACGCCAACTTCCCTGAGGCGGTCCGCCAGCATGGTCCGGCCCTCCGGCTCTTCGAGCCGCCAGCCGAGCGTGTCGACACGGTGGTCCAACGGCCGGCACGCGAGCCGGAGATCGCCGAGATCGACGGTCTCCCCTCCCTCGAGCGGTCGTGGGCGCAGGTCCACTCTGTGCTGGTAGATGGCCGCTCCTACCAGGCGCTCGAAGTACGGGACCCCAGAAGCGGGGAAGAACACCTCGACAGGGTGAGACACGCCGTCAAGGGACAGGCGTTGGACGATGCCCGGCAGGCCGAGGCAGTGGTCCCCGTGGAAGTGGGTGATGCAGATCCGCGTGATCGAGGCCGCCGACACCCCTGCCCGCGTCAGTTGCCGCTGGGTTCCCTCGCCCGGATCGAACAGGACCCCCTGCCCGTCCCAGCGCAGCAGATAACCGTTCTGGTTGCGCTCGCGAGTGGGTACCTGGCTCGCGGTTCCCAACAGGACGAGCTCACGTACGGACATGTGAACATCCTGCGACAGCCCCGGCCCAAGGACCATCACCACCGTCTCGCGCCGCACCCTCCACCGTTGCTACCCGCCACCCTTGAGATTTCCCAACCAGGCTGGTGCCCTGCCGCGGGCGAACGGTTTCTCGCTGCGGCAGAAGAGCGCGCACAGGGCACCGATCGACTCTGCTACGAGAACGACGGACAGGACCATGGACAGGCATTCCGGAGGCGGACGGACCGGGTCCGCGTCTGAGATGGGGGGCGAGGCCGCGACGCTGCATCTTCGCAGCACAGATCGCGTCCTGCGAAGGCTGATCGACGGCCTTCCGCCGCTCGACGAGGCCGCCCGGCGGAACGACCGAGCCAGCGACCCCTACGGGTCCCTGCTGCGGGCCATCGTCGGACAGCAGCTCTCGGTCAAGGCGGGGCGCACGATCTACCGCCGGATGCTCGACCTCTTCGCGGGTCGCGTACCGACCCCGCGCCAGTTACTGGACGCGGACCCCGAGGCGATCAGAGCGGCGGGCCTGTCACGCCCAAAGATCACCTACCTGCGCGACCTGGCCGACCGAGTTGAGCACGGAGAGCTCGCGCTGGAGCGCCTCGGGGACCTACCGGACGACGACGTCAGAGAGCAGCTGGTCGCGGTGAAAGGGCTAGGCCGCTGGACGGCGGACATGTTCCTGATGTTCCACCTCCGCAGGCCAGATGTCCTCCCGGTCGGTGATCTGGGGATCAGGCGAGCGGTCGAGCGCACCTACCTATTGGAAGAGATCCCCGACGCCCCGACACTCCAGGGCATCGCGGAGCCGTGGCGCCCCCACCGCAGCACGGCCTGCCTGTATCTCTGGCACTCTCTCGACGCCACGCCCTAGTACGCCGGCTCGAGGGCCAAGAGGCCGATCGCGAGCCGGAACAGCAGGCGACGCCTGCCCCGCTGGGTGTCGCTGGGTCGCGTATCAAGCTCAGCCGGCCTGTCTGTCCCAAGAGGCACGGACTTCCTCGCCTGCGTGCTCACCCCCGCTGGCACCAACCCTCCGAACCTGAGCTACCGATCTCCGGAGCGCTTCACGGCCGCCTCTGTCCCAGAGCCGGTCTGGCGAGCCTTGTGGCCATCTCCCCAAACTCATCGGCTCGGTCGCCCCGAGGCTTGAACTCTTCTCGGACGCCGTGGGGAGGAGGACCGTCGTGGGCGGTCGGAACGTCAGGAAGCTCCCATACAGGGAGCAATCTGAGGATGGATTCATCTCGGAGAGGGCGGCGTCGCCCGAAAGGAGGCTGCAGGTTTGCAATCCGAAGCTACGTCCGCCCGCTGTGAGATGACAGACGTGGTGACCACGAGGACGTGGCAACGCGCAGGCATCGCCGTGGGAACCCGGGGCCACGGCCGTGCATCGGTCCGTCCTCGGCCCGGTCGAATGTGGAGGCCAGCAGCGTCACGGAGCGTTCCCACGCCAGCTCACGTCCTGCGGCCGTCAACCAGCCGCCCCAGTGGTCGAAGAGCCGCAGGCCCTCCAACAGCTCGACTGCGTCGTCGCCTCCCCGCTCTGCGGCACGAGCCACGGCCCACAGGGTGATGC
>JALYGD010000165.1 GCA_030777265.1 Actinomycetota bacterium
GAACACCAACCTGCCACACCAGCGCGAGTGGAGCCGACGATTCGCCGAGGACCTCGAGGTGTTCTCGACGATCTATTCATCGTGCGAGATGAAGGAGCGCAAGCCGGATCCGGAGTTCTTCGAGAGCATCCTCCCTGCCGAAGGGCTAGCAGCCGAGGAGGCCGTCTTCATCGACGACCTCGAGGAGAACATCCGCGGAGCACAACGTGTCGGAATCCGGTCGATTCACTTCACGGGAGCAGCGGACCTGCGGGTCCGGCTCCGCCAGCTTGGCGTTGTGGTAGACGCCGGACAGGACCGGTAGCAGTTGGCCGAGGTGCTGCCGGCCCCATGTGTCGCCGCCCGGACGGCACGTCACCGTCGATCGGTCGCGCTCGGGGTGGGCGGCATTCCGTGCGTCCCGGTGGGTCAACGGCGACGTCATCCCGGATGACACTTCTCGCGCTCCGAGACGCAAGACTGCCCCCGTGTCGCACGACCCGCTCCAAGCTGGTGCCGATCGGTTTCGAGGTTTCGGCGGTCTGTACGACGACGTCCGGCCAGTCCCCCCACCTGAACTTGGCGACTGATAGCGACGTATTGGCGCAGCATTCCAAAGCTTGTTGTGGACCTCGGGAGCGGTACAGGGTTGTCGACCCGGTGGGCCGCGACCTGGGCTGAAGAGGTGATCGGCGTCGAGCCGAGTTGGGACATGCGGGAGGTCGCTGAGCGGCAAGCGACCGCCGGTGTCTCGTACGTCGAGGGCTGGTCACACGACACTGGGCTCGCCGACGGCATGGCGGATGCGGTGGTGGTGGTGCAGGCACTGCATTGGATGGACCCTGAGTCGACGTTGCGGGAGGTGGCCCGTCTGCTCCGCCCTGGTGGTGTATTCGCCGCCATCGACTGTCGACCGCTCGCACCGGGACGGCGCCAACTATTCGGCGGTCGATGTTCACACCAACCGCCGCCTCCCCGAGGGCGTGCGGAGTTGGTCGAAGTCGGGGCACCTCGACCGGATGAGCGCATCAGGTCTGTTCTCGTGGGCACGGGAGGTCGCGATCGCATCAGCGGACCACGGCGATGCGGACCGCTTCGTTGGCCTCCTCCGCAGCCAGGGCGATTACCAGACGCTTCGACGCCGCGGGGTCAGCGACAGCGACCTCGGCGTCGATGCCTTCGAGCAAATCGTGCACGACCACCTCGGCACCGAGCCGCGACCGTGGAGGTTCGTCTACCGAGCTCGGCTGGCGTTTGCGCCAAGCTGAACCGACGACAGGCGGCGCCTGCCGTCGATGCGCCGTGAAGAGCAAGCCTGCTGTACGAACAGGAGCGCTTGTGGGTCGCTCCGCGAGTGGGTTCAGGAGCGTCGCTATTCGGCGATCTGTTCGAAGGGCGCGAACATCGAGAAGTTCCCCAGAACACGCGGCCCGTTGACGGGCACTCGCGCCGCCTACCGCCGGTACCGACTCAGGCAGCAACGAGCCATGTCGCGGTCCTGACGGCGTGGCGCAGCACGGTCGTCCCTTCGAAGGCCCACGCCAGGCTCTGCGCGATTGCCCAGCCGCGAGCGCGCTCGCGATCGAGACGGAGGCCCTCGGCGAGGTGATCGAGTCGGCGGACAACAGCACCCCGACTGCCGCCCAGCTCGTCCCCCCGGATGATCGGGGCGAGCGCGAACTCGACCTCGCCAGCGAGCGGCTTGGGGTCGATCACCAGCCACGGTTCGCGCTGGGCTCGCAGGACGTTGTGGGCGTGAAGGTCCTGGTGAACCAGCACTTGGGCTCCCTGGGAAGGCGGAAGGGTGCTGAGGAGCTCGAGGGCGGTGTCGAGGAGCGTGACGTCGAAGGGCCTCCCGGCCTCCTCCCAGGTGATGGGAAGGTCCCGCGCCCACCGCCGCGCCTCGTCCTCGAGCGAGGTGACCTGGGGTGGCGCCGGAACGGAAAGCCTCGGCAGCAGCTCGATGATGACATCGAGCGCCGCCTCAGCTCCGGCCTCGGAGAGGTACGTGCCAGGCACGCAGCGCTCGATGAGCAGGGCGTGCAACTCGGGGGCGTGATCGACCAGCAGGACTGCGCCGTTGCCGCCCCAGGCTGCGAGAGCAGCAGCCTCGTGCTTGCTTTCGGCATCGGGATACTGCAGCTTCAGCACGGCGTCGGACCCGTGGTTGTCTCGGACCGGGACCACCAACGAGACATGGGACTCGGGGTAGGGCTCCCCGTGGTCGAGGCCCCATCGCTCGCAGCACTCCCGAAGCAGGACAGGGAGCGACGCCAGCCACGCTCGCCCGATCGGGATGGCCTCGAGCCATCGCAGTGACCCGGGCAGCGACAAACCTGGCCCGGCGCGCCGAACGATCTTCTCGATGACGGCGCTCTTCGCATGCGCGTAGGCGTTCATGTCACCGAACTGCGGTGCCAGG
>JALYGD010000166.1 GCA_030777265.1 Actinomycetota bacterium
AGAAGACCACCGCCCCCACGGCGTAGGCGGCAGTCGCCGCCAGTCGCCCTCGCAGCTCGCCGCGGTGGCGCAGCAACCACAACACGAGCCCAGCCAGTGCGAGCGCTCCCACGCCGGTCGTGCTGGCGGTGACGTCAAAGGTGGTGGTCAGGCCCTGCCACACGAACGCGGGGATGTGCTCCGGCTCCCACGTCTCCGCTCCTGAAGGCCGGCCCGGCCCATCGTGGCCAGCCAGGCGACGAAGACCGCGGCCGGTGGGCCCACGGTGACCAAAGGTGATGGCGAGGCGCTGAGATGTTCTCGGCTCCGGCACCGAACACCGAACAGTCCGCTGGTCGCGATCAGGAGTGCAAGGCCGAACACGAGCGTGAGCAAATGCACGCCGAGGGCGCCACGCAGCCAAACGCGCTTCCTCGATCTGTGAGGCTCTCGAGGATCTGCTCCAAGCCTCACGGGAAGGGATCAGACCACCTACTACAGGTGGTCTGTGCGCCTATTACGGTGAGTTATTGCCAGATGGCTCGCGAGGCGGCCGAGGGGCGTGGACAACGTCGTCGTCCAGCCCGCCTTGGCTAGTTAACATAAGGTTCATTATGGGGCATGTGCCGATCCGTGAGCGCAGGGACCGAGCGTGGTCAGCGACAGGGACCGCGGTGCGTGGCGCGAGCGGGTTCACCGGCGGCTGCGGCACCATACTGTAGCCACCGGCAGCGTACGGTTGATGCTGGGAGGTGACGGCGTGCCCGAGGCTCGTGACGAGGCAGTCGGCGGTGATCCGGCGCAGAGCACTGGCGCGGCAGACAGCGGCGACCTCGTGCATCAAGCGGCCCTGTCCCCTGACCGGGCGGACGACCGTGATAGGAGGCTGCGCGCCGACATTCGTCACCTCGGCGATCTGCTCGGGCAGACGCTCGTCCGCCAGGAGGGCGAGGACCTGCTCGATCTCGTCGAGCACGTCCGGTCCCTGTCGAAGGCAGCGCGAGGCGGCGATCGCGCCGCCGGCAAAGAGCTCGACGAGGTTCTCGCTGACCTCGAGCTGCCCACAGCGATCCGCCTGGTGCGCGCGTTCAGCATCTACTTTCATCTCGCCAACGTCGCCGAGCAGACCCATCGCATCAGTGAGCTGGCGGCCCGCTCGCAGCAGCAGGGCTGGATCGCCGCCACGACGCGGCGCATCGCCGCATCCGGTGCAGACCCTGCGTTGATCCGAGGCGTCCTCGCCCGGCTCGAGCTGAGACCGGTCTTCACCGCGCACCCCACCGAGGCCGCCCGCCGCTCCGTTCTAACCAAGCTGCGGCGGGTCGCCGAGCTGCTGGAGCGACGCGACGACCCGCGGGCAACCCATGCGGAGCTCAAGAACACCCGCCGGCGACTCGCCGAGATCATCGACCTGTTGTGGCAGACCGACGAGTTGCGCCTCAACCGCCCGCGCTCTCTCGACGAGGCCCGGGCCGTGATGTACTACCTGGACGAACTGTGCCGCGACGTCGTTCCAGACCTTTTCGAGGACTTCGCCGAGGAGGTTCGCCAGCTCGGCATCGAGACACCGCCTGAGGGCGTTCCCATCAGATTCGGCACCTGGGTCGGCGGGGACCGCGACGGCAACCCCAGCGTCACCCCCGAGGTCACCGACGAGACGTTGCGGCTGCAAGCCGACCACGCCTTGCGCAACCTGCTCTCCGCGCTGGAGGATCTCGCCGCCGAACTATCCACCTCCACCCGCATCGTCGACATCAGCGACGCTCTGCGCGAGAGCCTGGCAGACGACCGCGACCGACTCCCCGCGGTCGACGCCCAGTACGGGCACCGCAACCGGGAGGAGCCCTACCGGCTGAAGTGCGCCTACATCCACGAGCGCCTGACCAACACCCAACGTCGCATCCTCGAAGGTCGGCGGCTCGGACCGGAGGAGTATCAGAACGCCGATCAGCTGCTGGCCGAGCTTCGGATCATGCACCAGTCGCTGGTGGCGAACCGAGGCGAGCTGAACGCTCGCGGTTCGCTGTCACGACTCATGCGCATGGTCGCCGCGTTCGGGTTCCACCTGGCTTCCCTGGACATCCGCGAGGACAGCGCGAAGCATCACCAGACGTTGGCGGCTCTCTACGAGCGGCTCCGACTGGACCCGCCCTACGCCGACCTTGACCTCGCGGGACGTGTCCGGCTCCTCACCGGGGAGCTGCTCGGCCGTCGCCCCCTGTCGTCTCCCACCACCGTCCTTCCCGTGGAGGAGGCGCGCACCCTCGCCACCTTCGACACCATCCGTCGCGGCCTGGACCGGGACGGGGACGCGGTGATCGAGTCCTACATCGTGTCGATGACCGAAGGCGTCGACGACCTGCTCGCGGCGGCAGTGCTCGCTCGTGAGGTCGGCCTCGTCGACCTGCACACCGGGATCGCGCGGATTGGTTTCGTGCCACTGCTGGAAACCCCGGCGTCGCTCGAGGCGGCAGGCGTCCTGCTGGACGAGCTGCTCGCGAATGAGGCGTACCGGCAGCTGGTGCGGCTGCGTGGTGACCGGCAGGAGGTGATGATCGGGTACTCGGACTCCTCGAAGATGGCGGGCATCACGACCTCGCGCTGGCTGCTGCACCAGGCCCAGCGGCAGCTGCGTGACGCGGCAGCCGACCATGGCGTGCAGTTGCGCGTCTTCCACGGGCGCGGCGGAAGCGTGGGCCGCGGTGGAAGCCCCACCCACGAGGCCATCCTCGCCCAGCCGCCCGGTAGCGTGGACGGGCCGATCAAGATCACGGAGCAGGGCGAGGTCATCTCCGACAAGTACGGGCTACCGGGGCTGGCCCACCGCAACCTCGAGCTCACACTCGCCGCAACGCTGGAGGCGTCGCTGCTGCACCGCACCCCCGTCAATCCCTCGGAGGCGCTGAGGCGCTGGGATGACGCCATGCAGCTCGTTTCCGACGCTGCCCACCGCTCCTACCGGGGCCTGCTCGAAGCGCCACGGTTCGCCGAGTACTTCCACTCCTCCACTCCGGTCTCCGAATTGTCGGCGCTGAACATCGGCTCCCGCCCGGCCAGTCGTGGCGGCAGTCAGCGGCTGGAGGACCTTCGCGCCATCCCCTGGGTGTTCGGCTGGACCCAGTCCCGCCAGATCATCCCCGGCTGGTTCGGGGTCGGGTCGGGACTGGCGGCGGCGCGCGAGGCTGGTCTCGCCGACACCCTCCACGAGATGTACTGCGACTGGCAGTTCATGAGCATGTTCATCTCCGACGTGGAGATGACCCTGGTGAAGACCGACCTGACGATCGCGCGCCGCTACGTCGAGCGCTTGGTGAACCCTGACCTTCACCACCTCTTCCACCGCATCACCGACGAGTACGAGCTCACGACGGAACAGGTGCTCCTCTTGACAGGCTGCGAGCGCCTGCTCGACGAGCACCCGGTGCTGCGCCGGACCCTCGAGGTGCGCGATGCGTACCTGGATCCGCTCAACTATCTCCAGGTCGCGCTTCTCGCTCGGGCGCGGTCAGGTGAGGAGAGCCCGCAGCTGCGCCGGGCGCTGCTCCTGACGATCAACGGGGTCGCCGCCGGCATGCGCAACACGGGCTGAGGGCGAAAGGAGCCCTGGCAGCTCGCAGCCCTCACCCCGTCCTGGGTTACAGCTGCCCCCGCAGGTAGGCGGTAGACAGGGAGTCGGCGTACTCGTTCCAGCGGAAGCCTCTGTGGCCAGGGA
>JALYGD010000167.1 GCA_030777265.1 Actinomycetota bacterium
CGAGAATCTTGCTGCACGCCTGGTGGAACTCGTCCACGCCACCCTGGCTGGAGGTCGGGACGTCCTCCTCGTCGTGCCAGAGCCCAGGAGCCGCGCAGCCGACGCCATCGCACTCGCCTTCCGTGACATGACCGTCGACGCTCGTGGCGGGCCACGTGCCAGGCCGCTGTACCGGGGGTGGCTCGAGGCGCGGTGCGGGCGGGTTCGGGTGGTCATCGGCGAGCGAGGTGTGGCGTTCTGGCACCTCACACAGCTGGGGCTCGGCGTCATCGTCGACGAGGCGAACGCGGCTCTCAAGGAGCAACGCGCTCCCCGGCACCACGCGCGTGAGGTGGTGCTCGAGCGCGCGCGCCGAGCCGGCGCAGCGGCACTGCTCATCGGCACCGTCCCGAGCGCGGCCGCCTGGCGCCTGCTGGCCGAGCGACGATTGAGGCCGGTCGTGCCGGACCGGGACGTTGAGCGTGGCGCAGCACCGATCATCCGCGTCGACGACCGCACCGTCCCCGGTTCGCCAGGGCGGCTCGGGGCCATCGCTGTGGAAGCGTTGCGGTCCTGCGTGCGGCGCGGCGAGCTGGGTGTGGTGCTCGCTGCCCGACGCGGGGAGGGTCGAGCGCTCGTGTGCAGCCGCTGCAGGGACCGCTTCGCCTGCCCGGTCTGTGACTCCTCTCTCGCCGTCTCCTCCGAGGCGACCATCCTCTGCGAAGGCTGCGGTTGGGCTGCTGAACGTCAAGGTCTGCGCTGCCCCCACTGCGGCGGTGACACCTTTGCGCCATTGGCGGCAGGAGCGGAACGACTCGGCTCCGAGCTCGCCAGGACCTTTCGCGACACGGCGGTCACGGTGCTGGAGGGCTACGCCCAGCCGGCCCCCCCTCCCCCCGGGATCGTGGTCATGACGCGGGGGTCGGCCCTCGCTGAGCCACCCGGTGCGGTCGGAGCGGTCGTGCTGCCGGACCTCGACGGTCAGCTGAGGCGTCCCACGCTCGACGCAGCCGAGGATGCGCTGCGGCTCGCCTTCACGGTCGCGGCGTGGTTGTCGCGCTCGTGCGGAGTGGAGCGGCCGGCGGTGAGGAGGCGGGGCTCGCTGGCGCCCGAGGGCGCGGTCGTGGTGCAGACGCGTGAGCCGGGCCACCACGCGGTGCGGGCCCTCGTACATTGGGACCCGGGGGCGTTCTGGCGTGAGGAGGCCCGCCGCCGCAGCGAGCTCCGCTTTCCACCAGCGGCTCACGCGGTCCGTCTCGACGTTCGGGGCGACGGTCGGCGAGTCGCCGTCGACCTGCGCAGCCTCCTCCCCAAGTCCGACGACGTGCTCGGGCCACGCCCGCTCGGCGGGCGCTCCGGCCTACTCGTAAAGAGCGCCGACCGCGCCGCGACGCTCGCCGCGCTCGCCCCGCTGCGAGCGGCGTGGAGCCACGAGGGGGTCGACGTGCGGGTCGACGTCGACCCCATCGGGGTGGGTTCCTGACGGGGAGCCGAAGCCACAACTGCCTGCAAGCCTCCGTCTTAGGCCTCCTAAGACGGCTCCTCTCGCGTCGCTCCTGCGGAGCGCCGCTCACGTGGCAGCGGTCGCATACCCTGGTGCTTGGCCCGGCCTGCCAGGGAGAGCTGTGACCACCCTCGACATCCACCTCTTCGGCTCACCCGTGTTGCGACAGCGTGCGCGGGAGGTGGCCTCCTTCGACGCGCGTCTCCAGCGACTTGCCGACGACATGCTCGACACGATGCGTCAGGGTGGGGGTGTCGGCCTCGCCGCCAATCAGGTCGGGATCTTGAAGCGTCTCTTCACTTGGGAAGTCGAGGACCGCCACGGCACGGTCTGCAACCCGGTCATGGAGGACGTCTCTGAGGAGCTGCAGGAGGGCGAGGAAGGTTGCTTGTCGTTCCCCGGCCTGTTCTACCCCATCGAGCGGCCGCTGCGGGTGCAGGTGCGTCACCAGGACCTGTCGGGCGACGAGCACACGACGGACGCCGAGGGCTTCCTCGCCCGCGTGTTCCTCCACGAACTGGATCACCTCAACGGCGTGCTCTTCATCGACCACCTCGCCCGCCACGACCGCAAGGAGGCGCTGAAGCGCATGCGCGAGTACCGCTTCGCCCAGGGTCTCGACGATGGGGACGACCGATCCCGGTCCGATGCCGTGTGGGGCGGTCCACAACTCGGATGGTAGAGGGGTGGCCGTGCGTATCGCCTTCCTCGGCACGCCCGACGCCGCCGTGCCCTCGCTGCGTACGCTCGCCCTCGCCGGAGACGTGGAGGTGGCGGCCGTGGTGACGAACCCGGACCGGCCACGCGGCCGCTCACGCCGTCCGGTTCCACCGCCGGTGAAGGTCGCCGCTGCCGAGCTCGACCTGCCGGTGTGGCAGCCGGCTCGTCCGGCCGAGATCGCTTCCGAGCTCTGCGCGCTCACCCTCGACGCCGCTGCCGTGGTGGCCTACGGGGCGCTCCTGCCTCCCAGCGTGCTGGCCGCCGTCCGCCGCGGGTTCGTGAACCTCCACTTCTCGCTGCTGCCCCGATGGCGGGGTGCCGCGCCAGTACAGCACGCAGTGCGGGCGGGGGACCGGGTCAGCGGCGTGACGACGTTCGTACTGGACGAAGGAATGGACACCGGACCGGTTCTCGACCAGCTGAAGGTCGGGATCGGACCGGAGGAGACCGCCGGGGAGCTGTTGGCCCGACTCGCCGAGCTCGGTGCGCCGGTCCTGCTCCATAGCCTTCGTCGACTTGCCGCCGGTGAGCAGCCGGTGTCTCAGCCAGCCGAGGGGGGGACGCTGGCTCCCAAGATCTCTCCCGAGGACGTCGCGATCGACTGGGACGCCTCGGCGCTTGAGATCGTGCGGCTGGTCCGCAGCGCGAACCCGGTCCCAGGGGCGCACACGAGTTTTCGGGGCCGACGTCTTAAGGTCTGGCGCGCCCGCGTCGCGCACCCCGAAGGGCCACCGGGCCGCGTCGCGGGGGTGGATTCCGACGGACCGGTGGTGGGCACGGGCGAGGGGGCGGTCGTCCTGACCGAGCTTCAACCGGAAGGGCGGCCGCGCATGCCAGGGGTGGCGTTCATTCGAGGTTACCGTCCGGAGCCGGGGGAGCGGTTGGGTGGGAGACCGGAGGAGCGGTCTTGGAGTCAGGAGCGGTCTCGGCTTGCGCAAGACCGTGACAAGTCTGCCCGGGAAGGGCCGCAGGCCCGGGCGGGTGGGCAGATGCGGGAAGGGCCGCAGGCCCGGGCGGGTGGGCAGATGCGGGAAGGGCCGCAGGCCCGGGCGGGTGGGCAGATACAAGCCCGCGACGGGGGCGGGAGGGCCGGATCAGGTGGCTGAGCAGGCCAGGCTGGAGCTTCGGGCTCAGGCGCCGGCCGGGCTGGCGGCGCGGAGAGCGGCACTCGCTGCTCTGCGGGCCGTTGACGAGGAGGACGCGTACAGCAACCTCGCCGTTCCCGCTGCGGTTGGCCGTCTCCGCGACGCCCGCGACCGGTCTTTTGCCAGCCACCTCGCCTACGACACGCTGCGCTGGCAGGGAACACTCGATTGGGCCCTCCAACACGTCCTGGATCGTCCGCTGACCTCCGTCGAACCGGCACTGCAACGCCTACTGCGGCTCGCCGCGCTCCAGCTGCTCCGTGCCCACGTGCCGCCCCCCGCAGCCGTGACGACCTCGGTCGAGCTCGCCCGTGAGGCGGTGCCGAAGCGACGTGCCCGGGGGGCAGCCGCGTATGTGAACGGGGTACTGCGGGCCCTCGTCCGCCGGCAAGGGCTCGGGGGTGGGCCCGCCCAGGGGCCCGCACAGGGGCTCGACTGGCCGGATCCTGAGGTAGATCCCGTCGGCAACCTCGCACTCACGACCGCTCACCCTCGCTGGATGGTGGCTGACCTCGTCGAGGGGCTGGGACGAGCCGAAGCACGGACTGCGCTCGAGGCCGACAACGTCCCGCCCGGACTGACGCTGCGGGCGGTGGGGGATCGAGACGAGCTCATCGCGGAGCTGCGGACGGCAGGTGTCGACGCCGTGCCTGGACGGCTCGCGCAGGAGGCGGTGCGAGCCCGCGGCGCCGATCCGCGACGTCTGTCTGCGGTGGCGGAGGGTCGTGCCGTCCCCCAAGACGAGGCCTCCATGCTCGTGGTCGGTGCGAGCCGCGTACGAGGTGGCGACCGCGTCCTCGACCTGTGCGCAGGACCCGGTGGGAAGACGACGCATCTCGCGACGCTCGCGGGTCCTCAGGGGGAGCTCGTCGCGGTGGAGCTCCACCCGCATCGCGCGGAGCTCGTAGTGGAGGCAGCCGCCAAGCTCGGTGTCGCGGTGGACGTCAGGGTCGGGGATGGCACCGACCCGCCGGTGGAGGGCGTGTTCGACGTCGTCCTCGTCGACGCCCCGTGCACGGGGCTCGGGACGGGGCGGCGTCGGCCGGAGGTCCGCTGGCGCCGCACCCCCCAGGACGCGCGCGACCTCGCCGGTGTCCAGCGTCGACTCCTCGCAGCCGGAGCGGAACGCACCTGCCGCGGTGGCCACATCACGTACTCGGCCTGCACGTGGACGGAGACGGAGACGACGGCGATCGTAGGCGACTTCCTCGTGCGCAGCGGCCGCTTCGTTCTCGTCGAGGAGTGCCAGCGCTGGCCCCATCGTGACGACACCGATGGCATGTACCATGCCACCCTGCGACGGCAGCGGTGACGGCGGCGGCGCAGCTGGTTTGGGTGGCAGCGACGGCTGACGATCGAGGACCTGAGGTGGCGGCGGGCGACGAGGCTCACCTGCGCCGAGCGCTCGCACTGGCCGAGCGCGGTCGGCTGACGGTGCGACCGAACCCGATGGTCGGCTGCGTGCTCGTCCGCGACGGAGTGGTGATCGGAGAGGGTTGGCACGAGCGGGCCGGAGGCCCGCACGCGGAAATCGTCGCCCTCCATGCAGCGCGTGAGCGGGCGCAGGGCGCCACCGCCTACATCACTCTCGAGCCGTGTGCCCACCACGGGCGCACCCGACCCTGCGCCGACACCCTCATCCATGCCGGAGTGGCTCGAGTCGTATACGCCCTCGACGACCCCAATCGACGGGCACAAGGGGGAGCGGAGCGGCTACGCGCCGCTGGAGTCGAGGTGAGCGGCGGGTTGCTTGCGGACGAGGCCCGCCAGCAGAACGAGGCCTTCGTCCATGTTCACCGCACTGGTCGACCCTTCGTGACCCTCAAGCTCGCCCAGACGCTAGATGGACGGGTTGCAGCACGCGACGGGTCGAGTCGGTGGATCACTTCGCCCCAGGCGCGCTTCGCTGTGCATGAGCTGCGGGCCCGGATGGACGCAGTCATGGTGGGTTCGGGCACCGTGCTCGCGGACAATCCTGCGCTGACGGTCCGCCACGTCCAGGCACCGCCCGTCCCGCCCCGACCCGTCATGCTCGATGCCCGAGGTCGCATCCCCGTCGACGCTGCGGCGGCCCGGCCGGATGCGATCGCCGTCACGACGAGGCGATCGGAGCCGAAGTGGCGCCACGCCCTGGCCGAGCGCGGCGTGGAGGTCCTCGTCGTCGCACCCGCCGCGGGCGGCGGAGTCGACCTTGCGGCGGCGCTGCGAGCCTGCGCCGAGCGTGGCGTACAGGCCGTGCTCGCGGAAGGAGGCCCGACCGTCGCCGGGGCCCTGGTGCGTGGGAGCCTGGTCGACCGCCTCGTCCTGCACGTGGCCCCGACGCTGATCGGCGGTGACGGCGTTTCGAGCCTCGCCGGCGCCGGGGCTCCCTCCCTGGTCGAAGGGTGGTCATGGACGTTTGACTGCGTGGACCGGTTGGGACCTGACCTCGTGATCGTCGCCAGCCCGCAGCCGTCACCTATGCCCGCCTTCGCGGCCGCGGCGCACACGAGCCGTAGGAGCGGATGATGTTCACGGGCATGGTGGAGGAGATCGGAAGGGTGACACGTCTGGACCGCCGCGCCGGGCATGCCCGCCTCGTCATCGCGTGCTCGCAGGTCCTCGCCGACGCGCAGCTCGGGGCCTCGATCGCTGTCGACGGCTGCTGTCTGACCGTGTCCAAGCTGACCGCGAACGGATTCGAAGCGGACCTCATGCTGACCACGCTTGAGGCCACCGTGCTCGGAAGTCTCTCGGCCGACGATCAGGTCAACCTCGAACGGCCGCTGCCTGCCGACGGACGCTTCGGGGGGCACCTGGTGCAGGGACACGTCGATGGGGTCGGAACCGTCGCGGGTCGGGAGGAGCATCCGGGCACGGTCCTTCTCACCGTCGCCGCACCCCCGGCGATGGCCCCCTACCTCGTCCCGAAGGGCTCCGTCGCCCTGCAGGGGGTCAGCTTGACTATCGCCGACAGCGATGAGAGTGATGGGACCTTCCGGATCGCCCTCATCCCGCACACCTGTGCGACGACGACCCTGGGCAGGCTGGGAATCGGCGACAGAGTCAATCTCGAGGTGGACATCCTCGCGAAATATCTCGAAAGGCTGCTGAATGGGCGGGTCCGGGAAGCATCGACGGAGCGCAGGTGACGGACCCGATGGGTGAGGTTCGTGAGCCCGCGCTGACTCCGATCGAGGATGCGCTCGCCATCCTCGCCGCGGGCGGCATGCTGATCGTCGTCGATGACGCGGAACGGGAGAACGAGGGCGATCTCGTCGTGGCCGCCGGGAAGATCACGCCCGACGCGGTGAACTTCATGGCGACGTTCGGGCGCGGCCTCATCTGCGTTTCGGTGGTGGGGGAGCGGCTCGACGAGCTCGAGATCGGGCCCATGGTGGCCGGCCCCACGGCCCAGCACGAGACGAACTTCACGGTTTCGATCGACCTCGATATGCCTGGCTCGACCGGGATCAGCGCGTACGACCGGGCCCGGACGATTGCACGCATGCTCAGCCCGGACGCCACGGCGCACGACTTCCGCCGACCCGGCCACGTCTTCCCACTCCGTTACTCGGAGGGCGGAGTCCTGCGGCGGCCAGGACACACTGAAGCGGCGGTGGATCTGGCTCGGCTTGCTGGTCTTTATCCTGCCGGCGTCATCTGCGAGATCATGGCCGACGACGGGACGATGGCCCGCTTGCCGGAGTTGCGGGAGTTCGCCGACCGGCATGGTCTCGCCCTCATCTCCATCGCGGACATCATCGCCTACCGCCGCCGCTATGAGCGGCTCGTGCGGCGCGTCGTCGAGACCCACCTGCCCACTCCGTACGGCAGCTGGCG
>JALYGD010000168.1 GCA_030777265.1 Actinomycetota bacterium
CGTGTAGGTTGGATAGCCGGGCACGTGCGGCACACCCAGCACGTAGCCGACGAACTCGAATTTCGCCGTGTCCCCCCCGAACCCCATCGTGGGCAGCAAGGTGCGGAGGTAGGCGATCACGAGGACGGCGATGAGTCCAAGCGAGCCGAGCAGAGCCGCCCGACTCCGAAGCGCGCTCAGACGCTCGCCCTCGCTGCCTGCGCGTCGAACTGCCGGGCTCGCAGGGCCCGCACGACGGTGTCGCGTTCCTCGAGCAGGGCGCGACGAAGCGGAGCCGCCAAGCCCTCCCGCTCGAGCTCGCGATCGGTACGTGCGACCAGATCCTCCTCGACGACGGCAGTCGGGTACATGGCGTGGGCGAAAGCGAGTGCCACCTCGAGCTGCCGTTCCTCCCAGATTCGCGGGAGCACCGCGAAGTAGCTCGTGACGTAGGGCCGGATGAGCTCGGCCTGATCCAGCCGCATGAATCCGCTCATGATCGCTTTCATGAGGCTATGCGACATCTCCGGCTCACCGACGATGCGTTCCCAGGCGGCGGCTTTCGCGCCGGGATCGGGGCGAGCCGCCCGGGCTGCCTCGGCGTTGCGTTCCCCGGCGTCTGTCGGATCTCGCTCGTGCTCGGCTGCGATCATCGTGTCGTCGGCGGCACCGACGCCTGCGAGCGCTCGGACCGCCTGCCAGCGCAGCTCGGTGTCGACCTCGAGCCCTTCGAAGCTCACCTCCCCGTCCAACAGCCCCCGGACGCGGCGCGTGTGGTCGGAGGTTCGCGCGCTAGAGATCCAATGGCGGGCCCAGGCGAGCTGGCGGTCGCTGCCCCCCGGAGCGGATGCGAGCTGATCGAAGGCGTGGTCGGCGAGTCCGGCGATCAAAGCAGGGGCGTTAGCGGGGTCGCCGTAGAACTCGCTTGCGGTCCGCGCCCGGACGAGCAAGGTCTGGAGCATCCCGATGTCCGTCTCGGCAGTGGCGTTGTTCCTGACGAGCTCCGCGAAGCGGCGGGCCGGCATCGCGGCGTCACGCAGCATGTCCCAGGCTGCGCTCCAGCACAGCGCCCGGGCCAAGGGGTCCTCCAGTGTGCCAAGCCGGGCGGTGACGGTTTGCAGGGAGCGTTCGTCGAGCTGAAGCTTGGCGAAGGCGAGGTCCTCGTCGTTGACCAGCACGAGGTCGGCGACCGGTTCGCCGACCAGGTCCGGCACCTCGGTGAAGGACCCGACGACGTCGAGCTCGAGCCGTCGGCGGCGCACCAGCCCTTCACCCGCTTCGCGGTCGTGTCGCTCGTCTGGCGAGCGCAACTCATACAGTCCCACCACGACGCGGTGAGAGCGCAGGGTGGGCCATTCTTGAGGTGCGCTCTGCTGGATGCCGAAGCTCCGATATTGGCCGTCGGACACCTCATAGACAGGGCGCAGCGTGTTGAGACCAGCCGTCTGCAGCCAAGCCTTCGCCCAGGCCGAGAGGTCCCGACCCGACGTCCGCTCGAGCTCGGCCAGAAAGTCGCGCAGCTCGGCGTTTCGGAACTCGAAGCGACGGAAGTAGTGACGGCAGCCTTCGAGGAAGGAATCCTCACCTACCCAGGCGACCAGCTGGCGCAGGACCGAGGCCCCCTTGGCATAGGTGATCCCGTCGAAGTTCTGGTGCACAGCATGCAGATCTGAGGCGTCGGCGGAGATCGGATGCGTCGTCGGCAGCTGGTCCTGGCGCCGCGCCCAGGCCTTCTCCTGGTCGGCGAACGTCACCCAGGCGTTGCTGAAGCGGGTGGCTCGCACGCAGGCAAGGGTGGCCATGAAGGTGGCGAAGCTCTCGTTGAGCCACAGGTCATCCCACCAGCGCATCGTGACGAGGTCGCCGAACCACATGTGCGCCATCTCGTGGAGCAGGACGTTCGCGCGCCGCTCACGCTCGGCTTCCGTGACGTGGCCTCGGTAGAGGAAGTGCTCGGAGAAGGTAACGCAGCCCGGGTTCTCCATCGCACCCGAGCTGAACTCCGGTACGAACAGCTGGTCGTACTTCTGGAAGGGAAACGGGTAGGCGAACACGTGCGCGAAGAAATCGAGGCCCCGCTTCGTCAGGTCGATCAGCTCCTCGTGATCGAGGTAGCGCTGCATCGACTGACGGCAGTAGATGCCGAGACCGATGTCGCCGTGCCGGTCCCTCACGGCCTGAAACGGCCCCGCCACGAGCGCGAGTAGGTAGACCGACAGGGGCGGGGTCGTCGCGAAGTGCCAGCGCCCGCCGTCGTGTGCGGCGGTAGGTGTGTTCGAGACGACCATCCAGTCTTCAGGCGCTCGCACGCTGAGCGAGGTTCTCGCCTTGAGGTCGGGCTGGTCGAAGCACGCAAAGACTCGATGGGCGTCGAACGGTTCGAACTGGGTGTAGAGGTAGACGCGGCCGTCCTCAGGATCAGTGAAACGGTGCAGTCCGACCCCGCTGTGCTGGTACTCGCAGGAGGCCACAACCCGGACCACGTTGTCACGGGAAAGCCGGGGTAGCCTGATGCGAGTGCCGCTGTACAGGTCGTCGGTCGGTAGCTCGGCGCCGTTGACCTCGAGCCTCTCGAGGGAGCGGGCACTGAGGTCGAGGAAGGTGTCGGTGCCGGGTCGGGCGCATGAGAAGCGCAGGGTAGTATCCGACTCGAACACCTCCTGGGGGTCGCCCGCCGACGACTCCTTCTCGGTTAGATCCAGCATGATCTCGTAGTGCACGTCAGAGACCAGCCCGGCTCTTTCGAGGGCTTCCACTCGCGTGAGGTTCCCGGCCGAGATAGACATCGCTGCTCCCCCGCGCTCGCCTGCCCGCGCACTCCGGCCGCCCGCCGTCGCACAAGGCCAACCGTAGCTGGGAGCCGAAGAGCCAGACGGATCGCTGTCGCACCCCCACCGTAGGCTCCTGCCACCATGAGATTCGACGCTTCCCGCTCATGTCCGCCCAACGAGACGTCGGCGTCTGTGGCTCAA
>JALYGD010000169.1 GCA_030777265.1 Actinomycetota bacterium
CCGCGCCTGTCGGGGTGTAGTCGGTAGAGTCTGCACTCCTCCGTCATGAACCGCTCCCTGGGCGGCGTGCCCGAGGACCTGCCCCGTGCGGGTCGTCGGACGCGCCACCGGGGAACAAGTCCGCCACGGCAACGCCCGAATGTGTCGGGCGTTCGGCAGGCGCGCATGAGCCCCCGACCCAAGGTCTCGCAAACTTGTGGGTGGGCGTGAGCCTGGGCCCGACCTTCAAGTGGTGCGTGCCTGGTCACCATCGACGCCGACGCGGTGGACCGTGGCGGGCCGCCAACGGCGTCTGGCTGACCGACCACGTGCCGCCCGGCTACCTGTCGGGCTGGCTGGGCTAGGGCAGGATCTCGACGTACCCGTCCGTCCCATGCACGCGGATCCGCTGCCCATCGCGGATCAGCCGGGTGGCGTGCTCCACCCCCACGACGGCCGGTAGGCCGTACTCGCGTGCGATCACCGCGCCGTGGGTCATTAGGCCCCCCACCTCCGTCACCAGGCCCTTGATCGCGACGAACACTGGCGTCCAGCTGGGGTCCGTGTAGGCGGTCACCAGGATGTCGCCCTCTTCGAGATCGGCCTGCGCCATGTCGAGGATGACGCGAGCCCGCCCCTCGATGGTGCCGGCAGAGACGGGTAGGCCGACCAGCGCATCGGGTGGCACATCGTCGCGTCGGTACGCCCCGGCGATGACCTCGCCATCCGACGTGAGCACCCGGGGCGGTGTGAGCGCTTGATACGACCTGAACGCGTCCTTGCGCTGGCGGATGAGCTGGTCATCCACTTGGTTCGTGCGCACGACGTCGTGGAGCTCCTGGAATGTGAGGTAGAAGATGTCTTCCTTCTCACGAAGCACGTGGGCTTCCACGAGGCGCTCGGCTTCTTTCAACAAGGCCTGCTTGTAGACGAAGTGGCGGCTGACCATGCCGTACTTCGGATACTCCCGGTACCCGATGAAGGTCCGGACCCGGTCTCACCCTGGCGGGCAACCCGCCGCTGTCAGCATCCCAGTGGATATGTGGGGAACGCTCGAGTGCTCGAAGGCACGTGAGCACCGCGATCCCTGATCGCCCGGCGCCCCACGCCAGGGCGGGGAGCCGGCGGCAGGTGCCCGGGCCTGCGCGTCGGCACGAATGCCCGTGGCCTCGGGGCGCTCGAGCGACGGGGTCCGTTCTGTCGCCGGGATCCGGCGGTGATGACAGGGGCGAACACCTCCTAGACTCCTCTCAGATCTTTCTTTTTCTCGCGTGAGCGAGGTGATTGGGATTTCAGCGGTCGCTGCAGCGCACGGCTCCTTCGACCCCGCGGAGGGGGAACGCATGCTCGATCGGTTGATGCGCCGTGGCCCGGACGGTGAAGGTCGGAGACAGCTCGGCCACGCCTGGCTCGGGCATCGGCGGCTGGCGATCTCCGACGTCGAGGGTGGCGAGCAGCCGCTGCACGAGCCCGAGCGGGACCTGTGGCTGGTAGGGGACGGCGAGATCTACAACCACGACCGTCTGCGTTCCGAGCTCCAGGCGCGGGGACATGGCTTCCGGACGGGGTCGGAGCACGAGACCGCTCTGCACTTCCTGGCCGATCAGGGCCCCGACGCGCTCGAGCGTCTGTGGGGCAGGTTCGTGTTCGTGCTCGCAGGCGAGGACGGTCGTTTCCTTGCATGCCGTGACACGCTCGGAATCGCCCCCCTGTACTGGACGCCTGACGCCGACACCATGGTGTTCGCCAGTGAGCTGAAGGCGTTCGATCCCGCCCGGTGCAGCCAGGTGAAGCCCTTCCCGCCCGGTCACTATTGGACGCCCGGGACCGGGCTCGTGGCCTTCCAGTCACTACGCGACGTGCAGCCCGAGACCTCACTCCCGGCCGGCGGGGAGGCTGACGACGAGAGCCAGCCGTCCGAAAAGGTGCTCGCGTCGATCCGGGACAGGCTGATCACGGCGGTGCAGCGCTGCATGGTCAGGGAGGTGCCGGTCGGCACCCTGCTCTCGGGGGGGCTGGACTCGAGCATCGTCACGGCCATCGCGGCACGGGTGGCGGAGCGGCACGGTCGGCAGCTGCCGACCTTCTCGGGCGGTCTGGCCGACAGCGACGACCTCGCGGCGGCCCGCCACCTGGCCTCCTCGCTCGGGACCGAGCACCACGAGCGCATCTACACCGAAGACGAGCTGATCGACTGGGTCGTCGAGGTCGTCGGCGTGATCGAGTCCTTCGACCCGCAGCTGGTGCACAGCTCGGTCCCCAATCTGCTCGTCAACAAGCTCGCCTCCCGGCACGTCAAGGTGGTGCTGATTGGCGAGGGCGCCGACGAGTTGTTCGCCGGCTACCACCACTACGGCGAGGTCGAGTCGGCCCAGGAGCTCCACGACCGGCTGGTGGCTACCCTGAAGGGACTGCATGCGGGCGGGATGCACCGGGTCGATCGGATCGCAGCCGCCTGCAGCTTGGAGGCCCGGATCCCGTACCTCGACATCGAGGTGGTCGGGCTCGCCATGGGACTGCCGGCACAGTGGAAGCTGACCACCGAGCGCCCGGAGAAGTGGCTGCTCCGCCAGGCGTTCGAGGGATGGCTCCCCGACGAGCTGCTCTGGCGAGACAAGGCCCAGTTCGGCCAGGGCAGCGGAGCACGCGACGTGCTGCGCGAGCACTACGAGAACACCGTTACGCCGGAGGAGTTCGAGCGCGAACGCGACGCCATCGAGCCCCCGCTGCGTACCCGGGAGGAGCTCGCCTACTTCCGCATGTTCGAGCGCCACTTCCGTGGCATCGATCCGGCGGTGGTCCTCGACCGCTTCGTGCAGGCGTGATGCTCGCCCTGCGGGTCGCCATCGCCCAGCTGCCGAACCGCGTCGGTGACCTCGAGGGCAACGTCCAGCGCATCGCCGACGCCATGGCCTGGGCCGAACACGAGGCCGACGCCGACGTGCTCGTGCTCCCCGAACTCGCTTTAACCGGGTACGGGCTGCGGGACCTCGTGCTGCACCGGGAGTTCGTGGCCGACGCCGCCGACGCGCTGGCCGACCTCGCTTTGCGGTCCGGCCGCACGGTGACCATTGTCAGCTCGGTGGACCAGGTGCCGCCTCGCCGGTCTTGGGATACGCGCGAGCGCGATGTCTCGATCTGCGCAGCGTTGCTGTGCAATGGTGAGTTGCGCGGAAAGTACCGCAAGGTGCTGCTGCCCCTCTACGACGTCTTCGACGAGGCCCGCAACTTCGCCCCGGGGATCCGTGCCGACCAGGTGTGGCGCATCGGGGACGTCGTTGCGGGCGTGGCCATCTGCGAGGACCTGTGGTCCGGGGACGGTCCTCCCGAGGCGCAGAGCGCGGCCGGCGCACAGATCCTGTTGGTTCCCAACGCGTCGCCGTTCCATCGGGGGAAGGCCGAGGGCAGGTTCGACAACACCCGCGCCGTGGCGGTCCGCAACGGGCTGCCGATCGTGTACGTGAACACCGTCGGTGCGCAGGACGAGTTAGTGTTCGACGGCGGCTCGATCGTGGTCGACGCGGACGGGCAGCTCTTGCGGCGTGGGCGCGAGTTCGGCGAGGACCGCTTCTGGATCGACGTACCCGTGGCTGCCCCCCGGCCGGTCCGGGGAATGATCAGCAACGTCCATACCCGCCCGGTGCTGCGGTCGGAGGTGACCCCGGCGCAGGGAAGCGGGGAGGCCCTCGGCGACGTCGCCAGCGTCTGGCATGCGATCGTGGTCGGGCTGCGTGAGTTCGTGGACCGCAACGGCTTCCTCGGGGTTGCGTTCGGATTGTCGGGCGGCATCGACTCCGCGGTGACGGCGGCGCTGGCCGTCGATGCGGTCGGCCCCGACCGCACCCTGGCGGTGGCCATGCCCTCCTCACAGACCCCGGAGGAGGAGACGCTGCGAGCGAAGCAGCTGGCCGACAGCCTCGGCATCGACCTCAAGGTCGTGCCGGTGGAGGTACCCACGGACGCGGACGAGATCCCTGCCTCGGCGCGGGAGCAGGCGCGACCGCGCTCACGATATGCCCAGGAGCGTCGCTATGCGCGCGCCCGGGCGGCCGTGCTGGCCGACGGCTTCGAGGATCGTGGCTACCTTCTTCTCGCCACCGGCAACAAGAGCGAGATCTCCATCGGTGAGGTCTCCCTCTTCGGTGACCTCGTCGGCGGCTTCGCTCCCTTGAAGGACTGTCCGAAGACCCTCGTCTACGAGCTCGCCCGCTTCCGCGACGAGCGCCAGCCGGTCTTACCACCGGGGACGCTGCAGAACCTGACGACCATGCAGAGGCTCGGCCCAGCAGGCGTGCCCTCCTACGAGGTCCTCGACGACATCGTCCAGCGCTATGTCGAGAACCAGCAGGGGCTCAGCGACATCGTCGCCGCGGGCCATGACGTGGACCTGGTCGAAGACGTGCTCCGCCGCATCGACGATGCCGAGCGCATCCGCCGCTACGCGCCGCCCGGGGTCAAGGTGACCTCGCAAGCATTGGATCAGGACCGTCGCATGCCGATCAGCAATGCCTGGCGGGCCTCCCGTC
>JALYGD010000170.1 GCA_030777265.1 Actinomycetota bacterium
GTCGGTGGCGGCACCCGTAGCCTCCTTCGCCCGGCCCTTCAACTCCTCGGCTTTGTGTCCTGCGCTCTTGTCGCTACTCATCGGCGTCCTTGCGCTCGCCTTATCCATCCTTCTCATCATGTCGCGTAGGCCTCGACTTGGGGAGACGCGAAGCCCGTCAAAAGGGTAACGGAGTGAGTTTCGCCAGATCGTAACAGCCGATTTGCACCAGACGAGCGGCTCCAGGTTCTCGTTCCAATGCTCGGTTCAGCTCCGACCGATCGTCGCCTATCCCGCGGTACCTGTCCCGAACGCCAGCGGCTTGTTGCCATCGACGCACGGGTGGTTCTGCACCCAAGTTCTCGAACAGTGCGCCGGCCTCAGGGCCGCGCACTTATCTCTGAAACGGGGGCTGCTGCAACCCGGACCGTCCGGGTCAGTGGTGGATCGACGGCGACCATCACCACGCCGTCGGGTACGGGACCGCGGTCGAGCCGGGGCACGACCGCGGCTCCGAGGCCGGCGGCGACGAGCGCTAGCTGGGTCGCGTGCTCCATCGCCGTGTGGGCGATGTGGGGTTCCATTCCGCTGCGGCGCCGGTAGTGGGTGAGCCAGTCGTGACAGAACGAACCTCGCGGCCAGCTGATGCACGCCTGCCCTTCGAGTTCCGTGAGATCGATCGAAGCCCGGTCAGACCGCGGATGGTCGGCGGGCAAGGCGACATCGGCGCTGAGCATCTGCTCGGTCTACGACCTCGGGCGAAACCCAAAACCGAGGCCACAATCCGCAATTACTTCCTGTACGCCGAGCCCTTTTCCACGCGTGGTCAGAGGCGGGACGCTCGTTGCGCGAGGTGACGCCGGAGGACATCGAGACTTTCCTCGAGACGTTGCCTGCCGGGCACCGGCGCCGGGGAAGCCTCCTCGCCCTTCGGGCGGCCTTCCGGGTCCTGCGCGTCGAGCGGGTGACGTTCGCTGACCCGGTGGCGCGGGTGCGCCCGGGGCGGAACCCGACAAAGCTTCCGACGCCAGCTCACCGGGAGATCGGGTCGTCCGACCTCGAGGCGCTCAACTCCGCCGAGAAGCTCATGGCCCTGCTGGTCCTCGTTCACGCCGCCCGCCGCGCAGAGCCCCCGCGATCACCCTGGTCGACGTCGACCTCTTCCGTCGGCGACTTCGGGTCGGGAGGCGCCAAGTCCCGCTCGACTCGCTCACCCTCGCTGGCCTGTCCGCCTGGCTTGAGGAGCGACGACGGCGCTATCCGCTCACCGCCAACCCGCATCTGTTCGTGAATCCCTGCACGGGGGGCTCCGCCAGCCCGATTAGCCGACAGGCGATCTACCGACTCTTCTCCCGTTTGGGAACCCGCGCAAGCGAGCAGCGCGTGTCCCGGCTGCTCGCCGAGGTGGGCAAGATGGGGGAAGACCCGCTGCGCCTCGCCCGCTTCTTTGGCCTGAGTCGCCTGACCGCCATCCGATATGCGATCGCTGGGGAGGAAAGGGGGGACTGAGGGTGCGAAGAGCAGCCTCTAGCCCGCATTGCACGCGACGCAGGAGCCACGCTAGGGAAGGGGGGATGGGTGATTACCTCTCCCTCCTCTCAGAAGGAGAAGACTGCGCGCACGGCGACTGGTGCGACGAGCCCGTCACCGACTCCACCGTCGCGAGTTGGAGCGGGCTTGTTGCCTCTGCCAGGCACAGCTGCGCGGTAGACCCGCTTCGTGTCCACGCTGAGGAAGTCAGGAGCATCCAGTGACCGACAACGCAGCCATTCTCAGAGAGGTCCTCGAGCGCGGGTTCGGTGAAGGCGACCTGTCGGTCGCTGATCGATTCGCTGGAGCAACGATTGTCGAGCACGAGTACGGCGCACCGCGAACGGAAAGCGGTTCCGAAACGCTCAAGGCGCAGATTCAGGAGCGCGCGCACAGATGCCGGGTTTGACGATGACTGTTGAGGATATGGTCATCGATGGCGACAAGGTCTGGGCACGCTCAGTCGGTCGCGCTGTCGACACTCGATCCGGGAAGCTCCTCACCATCACGGTCATCGACATCTGCCGGTTTGAAGAGGGACGCATCGTCGAGCATTGGGGAGTGCCCGATCGCTTCGCACTGCTCGACCAACTTGGCGTTCTACCGCAGCCGCCCGGATGAATTGGATGCCCTCAGCCGTAACCCGAGCCGCGCCCCACGCTGCGGCTCCCAAGTTCATCTCCCCGTTTGAACGAGCACTCTCGCACGAATGGGGCACTCCGCGCGGCACAAGCCCGTCATTCCACGGCGCGTCAGGTCAGCCCACCGCACCAGGCGGAGCTGATATGGCGCCGATCTGCTGCATGAAGGCCAGGTGGTCGTGGATGCCCCAGTGCTCGACCGCCTTACCGTCCTGGAACCGCAGGATGTGGATATGCTCATACGAGAACGGACGGTTCGTCGCTGCCAGCCCCATGATCTCGCCAGTGTGCCTGCCACTGTGGCTGAAATGCACAACCACAATGTCGCCTTCCTCGACTGTCCGGTGCACTTCGAAGCGCTGGTCGGAGAAGGCGGCGTCGAGGAATCGCATTGTGTTGCGAACGCCCTCGATCCCCTGTGGCTCACCGGGTCTGGCGGTGTGATCGACGCCGTCGGCGGCGACGATCTCGGCGACGCCGTCTAGATCCATGGCCGGGAAGATCTCCTCCCAGAGCCTGCGTGCTTTGGCCTTGTTCTCCGACATCACCGTCTCCGTTCCGCCGCCCCGTATGCGGCTCGGGGCCTGCTTGTACAATTAACTAGAAACCGATTAAATTGAAGTCATGACTATTCCACCGGAATCACCAGATGTCAATGCCCCCCGCCGCTACGACTCCCAGCTCCGCAAGGCACAGGCGGCGGCGACTCGCCGAGCAATCGTCGATGCGGCGCTAGCCGCCTTCCTCGAGCACGGATACACCGGGGCGACGATGCAGAAGATCGCGGAGTCGGCGGGCGTCGTGGTCGAGACGATCTATCGGGCCTTCGACGGGAAGGCCGGACTGTTCAAGTCGGCCGTGGAGGCAGCCGTCGCAGGCGGGACGGCGCGCGCCGAGCGGCCTGTCGAGCAGCGTCCCGCGATCCAAGCCATAATCAGCGAGCCCGACCCTCGCCGGAAGATCGAGCGCTACGCCGACACCCAACCCGGGATCCACGCCCGACTTGGGCCGCTCTACGGGATGCTTGCCGAGGCCGCGGCGGTCGATCCGGAACTCGCCGGCACCCGAGAGGAGCTCGAGACCCAACGCCTCCACGGCATGGCCCGGTTCGCACAACATCTGGCGGAGACTGGCGCGCTCCGAGCAGGGGTAACGGTCGAAGAGGCGCGGGACGTGCTGTGGACGATCAACTCCCACGCCGTGCACCGCATGCTCGTGACCGAGCGCAGTTGGACGCCGGAGCGGTACCGAGACTGGCTCGCCGACATACTCACTTGCGCGCTACTACCCTACTGATGGATCTCAGCCTACCCTGCTCGCTGAACCGAAGGCCTGCTCTGGCTCATTGGAGGCCTGAATTCAAGAGTTTGGCAAACGGGACCCTTCAGTAATCCTGAACTCTGGGGCTTCCGTCGACGGGGACACCATCTGGGTACGCGTCGATCAGCCGAACTCCGGCCCGCTGATCGCCGGTGCCAGCCACCAGATCCGCCTGCTGGAGATCGACACCCCCGAGACCAAGAAGCCAGGTGAGCCGGTGCAGTGCTGGGTCCGGAAGCCACCGCCTTCGCCCAACACACCCTACCAGTGGGCTCGACCGTCTGGCTCGTGGCAGACAAGGAAGACCGCGACCGCTACGGCCTCCTTAACCGAACTACGGCGAGGCACCTGGGTCACGGAGAGTGCTTCGACGTTGGGTAGGTGGGAGGGGCGCCCCTGCAGCTGACTGCGCCGCCTGCATCCGATGTTTGTGGAGGCCGGCTACGGAGTGACCCTATGCTCAGCTCCACGGGCGAGAGGAGGATCATCGTGGCTGAGGTTCCACCGTGGCGAGTGCGCGGCGACTGGTTTGACGTCTGCAAGTGCAACATCCCCTGCCCCTGCTACTTCGCTCAGACCCCCACCTTCGGTGACTGCGACGGCACGCTCGTCTGGCACATCCGGGAGGGACGCTACGGCGACGTCGTCCTCGACGGCCTGAATGTCCTCGCCCTGGGGGCGTTCACCGGGAACATCTGGTCGGGTCAGACCAAGGCGACCTTTGGAATCTTCCTCGACGAGCGAGCCGACGAGCGACAGCGGGAAGCACTTCAGATGATCTTCGGTGGGGAGGCTGGAGGATGGCCTGGGGCCTTCGCGGAGTTCGTCGGCGACGTGCGGGGGATCGAGTTCGTGCCCATCGAGTTCGAGATCTCCGACGACCTGGAATGGTGGAGCGCGCGGATCCCCGGACGGGTGGAGGCGCGGGGAGAGGCGCTCACCGGCCCCACGACAATGCCCGGCCAGCGAGTGCAGATCCACAACCCGCCTGGAAGCGAGGTCGGCCCGAATACCGTCGCCACCCAGGCAGTCGCGGTCGACGATCGCGCTGAGGGCTTCGGCTTCCACTGGGAGCGATCGGGCCAGTCGAGCAAGCACATGCCGTTCGACTGGAGCGGCCCAGGCCAGCCGTGACCCGCCGACTGGTTGGCGTAGCTAACGCCGCCTGGATCTGGGAGTCGGCGCTCGTAGGAACGCTGCTCGGGCTCTCGGCGCTCGCCTGGCTGGTCACGGGGCAGCTCTCGGCGCCCGAAATGCAGCATGGGCTTCTGACCGGTGGGGCCGCCTCCATGGCGCCGATGTCGAGCGGAGCCGGCTCCGTGCCGATGTTGGGGCTGTTCCTGCTGACCTGGGTCGTGATGATGGTGGCGATGATGTTCCCGTCAGTCGCCCCGGTCGTAGTCACCTTCGACCGCTGGGTACGGCGAACCCGCCCGTCGAGGTGGGCAACTATCCTCTTCGTCGGCGGCTACCTGGCGGTGTGGGCAGTGAGCGGGCTGGTGGTCTACGCCGCGATCGCTTATCTCTCACCGCTTCTGCCGATGGGAGAGGGCGCGCTGCGTTGGGGAGGTGGACTGCTGGTCCTGGCCGGCGCCTACCAGCTCACACCACTCAAGCGGGTGTGCCTGCGCCACTGTCACTCGCCGCTGGCCTTCGTCGCCCAGCACACCATGCAACTCCGGCGAGGTGGCGTGAGCGCAGGCAGAGTCGGCGCCATTCACGGTGTCTACTGCCTGGGCTGCTGCTGGGCGCTGATGCTCGTCCTGGCCCTGCTAGGCATGATGAGCCTGGCCTGGATGGCGGCGGTGGCGGCTGTGATCTTCCTGGAAAAGGTGCTTCCCCGCGGCCCGCTCGTCAGCCGGGCCGTAGCCCTGCTGCTGATCGCAGTCGGCTTCGCCCTAGTGGTTTCGCCACACGGCTTCCCGTCGCTTGTCTGAGGCCTCACTCCCCGCCGGTCCTTCACCGCTCTTCGCCGCCCGACACCTGCGGGTGACCCGGGGCTTCGGTAGGCCCAGCGTTGACCGGGGACACCCCCCTCACCGGAGAGTCGCGGCCGGACCAGAGACGCGTTTTTGTTAGCCGGGGAGCTTCCTCGGCTTGGGGCGGGCTCCCAGTTACAGTTTCCAGCGTGAAATCGACTCGGCCAGACGAGCGGCCTCTGGGTCGCGGCCGGGTCGTCGTCACGGGGGACGCTTCGCTGCCTTTCCGCCTTCTGGACGACTGCGACCAGCCCGTAGCTGCCGATGGATGACTTCGTCCGCGAGCTGCGTGCGAACGGCAACAGCCCGGCGACCTGCCGCTCCTACAGCTATGACCTGCTCGACTGGTTCCGCTTTCTGCAAGCGGCCGACACCTCGTGGGATCGCGCGACCCGTCAGGACGTACGGGACTACGTGCTCTCGATTCTGTCGGCTGACAACCCCCAACGGCGGCGACGACGGCCGGACACTCCAAGCGGGGCCAATCGCAGGAGAGGAGCAACTGTGAGCGATCGACTGCTGACGGTCGCCGAACTCGCCGAGTACCTCGGCGTCGCACGACACACGGTCTACCAGTGGCGCTACCGGGGTGAGGGGCCA
>JALYGD010000171.1 GCA_030777265.1 Actinomycetota bacterium
CCCTGCGCCAACCCAGACCGCGACCGGTCGACCCTCCCTCACCCCTGTTCGCCCGCTCACCGTCCATCCACCGCATCGTCGCCTATCCCTGGGATCGCAAGCCAACGCGGGAACATGCCCGGTCATCACGCTGGGTAGCAGTCAAGGCGACGCCTCCAAGGGGACGAATGGTCACGACGACAACCGGGGCGGGACGAAGAGGTGAGGGGCCGGCAGGGCGGAGCCTGACGGTGCCTGGATTGCTCCTGGGTCTCGGCCTCGGCGGGCTGCTCGACGGGATCGTCTTGCACCAAATTCTGCAGTGGCACCACATGGGGACCGACCATGGCGTCCACGCCAGCTTCCCCATGACGACCGTCACCTCGCTCGAGGACAACACCTTGTGGGACGGGCTCTTCCACGCTGCCACCTGGCTGCTGATCGTTGTCGGCCTGTACCTGCTGTGGGCCGCGCTGCGCGACGGCACCAGGGCGAGAGCCACCGCCCTGACCGGGCTGCTGCTCACGGGGTGGGGCATCTTCAACCTCGTCGAGGGCGTGGTCGATCACCTCGTCCTCGGCATCCACCACGTACGCGACGACCTCGGTGGTCCGCTTGCCTGGGACCTTGGCTTCCTTGCCTTTGGCGCGCTGCTCGTCGTCGTCGGACTCGCGTTGGTCCGCAACGACCGCCGTCGTTGCCGCGCTGCCGAGCGCCCCTAAGACCGGGGACCGCCTCGGGCTCGCCGCTGGCAAGGCGACATGGTTCGCCCACGCTTCAAGGCATGGAGCGCGCTTTCCCACTGCTGTCCTCTGGTGACCGCTGGAGCGCTATGACATCGCTCGAGAGCGGGTTCCCCGGCGGAGGCGCACCCGACGCGTTCGAGATGGTTACCCGGGCGGTCACAGGCGACCGTCACCCGCTGGCGCCCGAGCCTTACGGGGTCGAGGCTCCGGAGGGTCCGGGAGGCCACTTCTTCTTCCGTCTCGGCTACCGGGGAACGGTGACATAACTGTCGATCCCGTCCAGGAACAAGTGGGCCTCGGAGGTGGTGTCCTCAGTCCGGCGTCCCGGGGCACCTGGTGTTTGTCCACAGATGGTCTTCTGGGACAGGCTGGCGGGACGTGAGCCGTCTCGAGCGCTAGTGCGACTCGCCCCCGCCAGCCAAGGACCTACGTAGACGCGAGGATGAAGCAATGGAGGTGCTCTCGAGCCGGCTGCTCTACCGGTCGAGCGACTTCGATGTCCTTCGCCGGTTCTACGAGGAGACCGTGGGTCTGCAGGCGTACCGGGAGTACGGGCGCAGCGCAGAGGTCCTCGGCGTCGTGTTCTTCCTGGGTGGCGGGTTTCTCGAGATCACCCGCGCGTCGACGTCGTCGTCTTCGATCACTCTGTGGCTACAGGTTCGGGACGCCCGAGCCGAGGAGGAACGCCTCCGAACCGCGGGAGTCGAGGTGGCGAAGGCTGTGGAGCTGATGCCCTGGGGCCTCATCGAAAGCTGGATCCGCGACCCCGAAGGGAACGAACTCCGTCTAGTCGAAGTACCGGGTGATCATCCCATCCGGCGCCGGTTCTAACGCCACATTCCCGGGCGATCAGGGACGCAGCGACAAGGGTCGGGCTGTCCTCAAGGGACGCTTAGCCCTGGTCGTTGAAGCTGGCACCAAGCACAACGACCAACAAGGGGCGGCGGTGATGCGTCGGCGCCTTTGGGCGCAGCGGTGCACGCGGTCGGTTGAATCGGTTCCGTGGGTGTCTACTCCTTCGGTGGGGTAGGCCGACGCAGGATCATCACGAGAGGAGACACCAGTGAGGCGCACGGTCGCGGGCGTTGTCGGCGCCATGCGACGCGACCCCCACGCGTCGGCCGTCCCTTTGGGATGCGCCAGCGGGTGCGCCTGTCAAGAGGGACCACCTCCCGGCAGCCAGACCGAGACGCATCATCCGCGCCAGGCCCTGGCTTCGTACTCGTCTCAATCCACCGCTGACATCTCTACGTGAGCGCGCTCCTTGGCGTCTGCGAATCGGTAGGGTGACGGCCACATCCTCGAGGAGACGCCATGATTCGTCGATCCGTCGCATCTGCTGTGCTTGCGGGCGCCGTCCTGTTCGGCTCGGCCGGAGCCGCTTCTGCCGCGGAGGTCTTCACCACAGAGCTGCAGGGCGAAGAGGAAGTGCCGACTCCCGGAGACCTTGACGGGACCGGGTTCGCCGTGGTCGCCGCTATTCCCGAGGCCGGGCTGGTTTGCTACGGCGTTGTGGTGTTCGGTATCGCGCCGGCGACCGCCGCCCACATTCATGAAGCTCCCCGCGGTGTCGCTGGTCCCGTTGTCATCGGCCTCGAACCCCCCATGAGCGGAAGCTCTGGCGGCTGTATCTCCAACCAGACAGAGGCAGAGGACATCGCCGACGACCCGTCCGACTACTACGTCAACGTTCACAACGCCGAGTTTCCCGGGGGCGCATTGAGAGGCCAGCTGGGCTGAGAGGCGCCGGCGGGAGCCCTTGCGAGGGGGACACACCTTGCCTCCGGGAGCGCCAACCCATAGCGACGCGTCCCGGTCGCCCATGGTGTGCACCTCCCCTTAGTCTGCACTCCGCTCTGCGGACGGCGACCGGGATCTGTATAGCTCCGCCACGTGCTCCCGGTGTGGGCCCAGCTTCTCCTGGCGTGTCGCGTTCGTAGGCGGCTCGCCCCAGGGCATCTTGGCAACGAAGAGTCTGGGCACGTTGACGAACACCTCGCTGCCGCCCACCTTGGTGATGGCGTCCAACGGGATGAACGTCTCCCGCTCGAACACCAGGCCGCGAGGCACCACGACGTAGCCGGGCGCATCTGCCGTGCCCTCGATCACGTCCTCTACCGTCCCGATCTTGAGGTGGTCAGAGCCCAGCACCTTGTCCCCCTTCTTCGGGAGGGGTTCGACGAGGTCGACGGCAGCCAGGAACTCGGCCACCTTCAGGACGGCGTTCCCGATCAGGGGGTAGTTCAGCCGGATGGACGCCTGGTACGCGGCGAGGGTGTCGGCGCCGATGGCGTCGCGCAGGAAGGTGACGTCATAGCCGTGCTCCATGGCGTGACGACCGGTTGACTCACAGCACAGGTTGGCCGTCATCCCGGCGATCACTAGGTGCGTGGTGCCCAGTCGTTCGAGGTGATCCGGGAGGTCGGTCTCGAAGACGTCCACCCCTTTGTGCGGAAGGAGCACGATTTCGTCGTCGTTCGGCCGAAGGTCGGGGTGGAAGTCCGCCCCCCACGAGCCGGCAAGGAACATCTTCTTCTCGAACATCATGCGGTTGATGCCGCTGCGCCGCTGGAGCTCCTCGTTCTCGTAGTCCTCCGCGGTGTAGGCCATGGGAGCGAAGAGCACCGGGATCGCTCGCTCCCGTGCTCCCTCGATGGCCTGCTTTAGGTGCCCCACCACGTCGTGCCTCTCGACCGTACTTCTGGCCATGTCCCAGTCGGCGCCGCCCTCGGACAGGAAGTCGTTGACCGGGTCGATCACGACGAGCGCGGTCTGCTCCGGCACGAAGCTCGTCGCCCGCTCGCCTTTCAACCGGTTGGTTCCGCCGCAGCGGCTGTCACCGCTCGCTCGGTCCATGTGCACCTCGTTCCATATGTGTTTTGAGGTGCTCTTACCCGGTCTCCCGCATGTCGCAGCAGTCTCGGCCGACCCGGGCTCCATCGACCGTTCACCCGGAAGCATCGATGGCCCACCAAGGAGCCTCGACCACCTCCACAGCCGCCATTGAAACGGGTCGGCGAACGCCCGGCTGCAGACCCGGCCGCGAGGTCACCGCCGAAGCGCCCACCCCGTTCGACGAGGCCGACATGGCCGTGGTGCGAGGCATCAGCCCCAGGGTCACAGCCGCCTCCGCGTCCACATCCGGCAGAGCAGCCCGTGGCTGTGGGGACGCGGCCGGCGGCGGGGTCTCGTTGGCCCGTCCAGGCCGGTTGCACCGGTGTTGGCTTCCGCACTGACACCGGAGCCGGCGGTGCCCCCCTGGGACTTGGCCGGGTCGCTGACCGCCTTGCCGTCGACGCCCGGAGTCGCGTCGGAGGCCCCGGTGGCGTCCGCGCTCACCGTGGCGCCGACCTCGGCGCGGGTGCTGGCTTCGTCCGGGAAGGTGAACGCGTGGCCGGTCCGGTGACGTTGCTTGCTGTCATCGCCGACAGGTCACCCTTTCGGTGGCTTGGCGTGGCGTCTCACCTCCGTGATCGCCGGACAGGCGAAGACCGATACTCCCTTCGCCAGAATCCTTCGTCGGTTTCACGCTGGTGCCGGCGGACCAGGCGCCTGGTACTTCGTGCAGATTGCTTCTCAAGCCCGAAGTCCGAGCGGTCGACAACCGCTCTACGACTCTTCTGAGGAGATTTCACCCATCATGCGCAAGATCTGTATCGCCGGCCTGGTCTTCATGGCCCTCCTGGCCGTCCCCGGCGTCAGCGGCGCCGCCCCGTCAGCCCACTCATCGGCGGCGGGACGTCCGGATGCGTACATCGTGGTGCTGAATGACGGCGTCCACCCCGGCCAGGCGGCCGCGGAGCACGCCCGGCGCCTCGGAGCCGAGGTGGGGCATGTCTACCGGGCGGCCCTCAACGGCTACGCCGCCCGTATTCCTGCGGGCCGGCTGACCGAGCTGCGGGCCGACCCCCGGGTGGCCTACGTGGAGGCGGACGGGGCGGTGACCACGACGGCCCAGACGATTCCCTGGGGCATCAACCGCATCGACTCCGATGTCAGCTCCACCCTGGCTGGCAACGGCTCCGGGTCGGTTGGCACCACGAACGCCTACATCATCGACACCGGCATCTCCTCACACTCGGATCTCAACGTCGTGGCCCACGGCAACTGGACGGGCGACGGCAAGAACTACGACTGCAACGGCCACGGCACCCACGTCGCCGGGACCGTGGGGGCCAGGGACAATGCCGATCACGTCGTCGGCGCCGCCCCCGGTGTGGCTCTGATCGGGCTCAAGGTGCTCGATTGCGCCGGCGCCGGATACATGTCCAACGTGATCGCCGCCATCGATTGGACCACCAGCTACGCCAAGAAGCCGGCGGTGGCCAACATGAGCCTGAGCGGAGGAGCCTCGAGCGCCCTCGACGACGCGGTGCGCAAGTCGGCCAAGAGCGGCGTCCTCTACGTGGTGGCCGCCGGCAACAGCGGGGCCAACGCCTGCAACTACTCCCCGGCTCGGGCCGGGGCCGGCAGCAACAACGGCATCGTCACCGTGGCCGCCACAGACTCCTCCAACAAGGAGGCCTCCTGGAGCAACTACGGCTCCTGCGTGGACATCTGGGCCCCCGGGGTGAGCATCGTCTCCACCTACAACAACGGCGGCACCGCCACAATGTCAGGGACCTCCATGGCCTCCCCGCACGTGACCGGC
>JALYGD010000172.1 GCA_030777265.1 Actinomycetota bacterium
AAGGTCTACCAGGCGCCGATCGACCAGCTCCGCGTGCGACACCTCGGCGAAGGACGCGACGAGGGCACGGACAGCCTCGGCGTAGCAGGTCGCACGCGTCGGTCCCCACGCCTCGAAGGCGGTGTCGGCGGTATGGGCCAGGAAGCGATGCCCCGATGGGCGGCCCGCCTCGTGGTCGCCATCGTCTGCCCGGGCGCCCAGAGTGAAGCGGTTGGCTCTGGCCACTATGGGATCGGGAGACATAGTGCGAGGGTACGCAGGAGGAGGTGCGGCCACAGCTGGTCGCTCGAGTAGCAGCGGTAGCGCCCAGTATCCGAGGTAGCATCGGCGACGACCGAGGGTGACCGTCGTGGGAGCGCGAGTGGCACTCATCGTGCAGAAGTACGGCGGTACATCCGTTGGCGATGTCGAGCGGATCAAGCGGGTCGCCGGGAGGATCGCCGCTGCGAGGGAAGCGGGCAACGAAGTCGTGGTCGTCGTCTCAGCGATGGGAAGGTCGACAGACGACCTCGTCGCCCTCGCCGAGGAGATATCCCCCAACCCACCCGCTCGCGAGCTTGACATGCTCCTGACGGCGGGTGAGCGCATCTCGATGGCGTTGCTCGCCATGGCGCTCGCCGAGCGCGGTATCAAGGCGCGGTCGTTCACCGGGTCTCAGGCGGGGATCATCACCGACGCGATCCACGGCAGAGCGAAGATCGTCGACATCGCCCCCGGGCGGGTACGGGAGTCACTCACCGCCGGTGACGCGGTCATCGTCGCGGGCTTCCAAGGTGTGTCGCAGGACACGAAAGACGTCACAACCCTGGGGCGAGGCGGATCGGACACGACCGCAGTAGCGCTCGCGGCCGCGCTCCAGGCCGACCTCTGCGAGATCTACACCGACGTCGACGGTGTCTACACGGCCGACCCGCGCATCTGCCCCGGCGCCCGCAAGCTCCACTACGTCTCCTTCGAGGAGATGCTGGAACTCGCCGCTCAAGGCGCCCGTGTGCTTCAGACCCGTTCGGTCGAGTTCGCGCGCAACTACGGGGTCCTCGTCCATGTGCGCTCCTCCTTCACCTACGAGCAGGGCACCTGGGTCGGGCCAGAGGATAAGAGAGCCATGGAAGACGCCTACATCTCCGGCATCGCTCACGACACGAGCGAGTCGAAGATCACCGTTCAGGGTGTGCCCGACAGGCCGGGGATCGCCGCCCACATGTTCGGGGCGCTCGCCGACGCGCAGGTGAACGTCGACATGATCGTGCAGAACGTTTCCGAGGGTGGGGTGACCGACATCTCGTTCACCGTGCCACGGGCAGTCGCCAAACGCGCCTACGACCTCGTCTGCTCGCTGCAGGAACAGATCGGTGCGCGCGCCGTCGCCCTCGATGAGGACGTCGCAAAGGTCTCGCTCATCGGGGCGGGGATGCGCACGAATCCTGGGGTGGCCGCACGCATGTTCGATGCGCTGTCCGAGGCCGGGGTGAACATCGAAATGATCTCTACTTCGACCATCCGCATCTCGGTGGTCATCCGCGAAGACGACGTGACGAGGGCGGTGCGCGCCGTACACGAAACGTTCCACCTCGCCGAGGCCAGCGCGGGTCGAGCGGTCCACCCGTGAGCGGAGCTCCCCAGGAGCGACGCGAGAGGAGCGGTCTTAGGTCTCCTAAGACAGCGACGGAGGTGGTCCCGTGAGCGGAGCTCTGCAGGAGCGACGCGAGAGGAGCGGTCTTAGGTCTCCTGAGACAGCGACGGAGGTGGTCCCGTGAGTGAGCCGGACGCAAAGCGTCAGCCCACCGCGCGTGTGGTGAAGGTTCCGACGAGCACAGTCAGGCCAGGTGAGTCCCGCAACTATGCTGCGGGCCGCGTGAGCGCGGACGTGCGCTCGCCACGACCGCTGAAGGTCGCCGTGGTGGGTGCGACCGGAGCCGTGGGCGAGGAGATGCGGCGCCTGCTCCAGGAGCGTGCCTTCCCGATCGAAGGCCCACCGGTCCTCGTCGCGAGTGAGCGCTCGGCGGGTCGCCGCCTGAACTTCGCCGGGGATGAGGTCGAGGTCAGGCGGCTCGCTCCAGAGGTGTTCGACGACGTCGACCTCGCCCTGTTCAGCGCTGGACGGGAGGTGTCGCGACTGTGGGCGCCCGTGGCGGCTGAGCGAGGCGCGGTGGTGGTCGACAACTCGTCGGCATGGCGGCGCGAACCCGACGTCCCCCTCGTGGTCAGCGAGGTGAACCCTCACGAGCTCAGCCACCGCCCGAGAGGAATCATCGCCAACCCCAACTGCACGACGATGGTGCTCATGGTGGCTGTGAAGCCGCTCCACGACGCGTTCGGGCTCGAGGCGATGGTCACAACGTCCTACCAGTCGGCGGGAGGGGCCGGGCAGAAGGGCATGAGCGAACTGCTCGAGCAGACCGCGAAGCTGCTCGACGACCCCGCCATGCTTCGTCGAGACGGTCGCGCCGTGGCCACAACGGTCTCACCCAGCCAGTTCAGCAAGGTCATCGCCTTCAACGTCCTGGCGCACTGCGGCCGGTTCACTGACGATCGCTACACCGACGAGGAGTGGAAGCTCGTTCACGAGAGTCGCAGGATCCTCGAACTGCCTGACCTGCAGGTATCCCCCACCTGCGTGCGGGTCCCCGTCGTCGTCGGCCACGCCATAGCCGCTCGGCTCAGCTTCAGGCGCCCGGTAGAGGTCGACGCCGCGCTCGACGTCCTACGTGCCGCCCCCGGACTGCTCGTGGAGGATGGAACCGGTCAGGAGGACGGCCAGCCCCTCGCCTATCCCACGCCGCTCGAGAGCGCCGGTCGTGACGAGGTCTTCGTCGGCCGGGTCCGCCGCGACCTCGCGGACTCCAACGCCGTCAACCTCTTCGTCGTCGGAGACAACCTGTTGAAAGGGGCGGCTCTGAACGCCGTGCAGCTCGCCGAGTTGGTTGCGCTCGAACTGAGCTAGGCGATTGCCGCGAGGGTCGGAAACGGGGAAGCGGTAGAAGGCTTCAGCGGGACATCGCCCGAGGATCACACGCACCGGCAGGGACGGCTGCGACACTTGGGGCAGCCCTGGGCATAGCGCTGAACAGCCTCGGCTAGGTCTACGCCGGCCTGGTCGGCCAGTGAGGCGAGCCAGGCGAAGACGTCTGCGAATTCGACCCGCCGTTCCACATCTTCACCGCGGAAGAGCGCACGCGACAGCTCTCCGACCTCCTCGACAAACCAGGCGAAGGTACCCTCCAGCCCTCGGGCGCGGTCGCGTGTGCCGTATGTCTCGCGCATCAGGCGCTGGAATTCGGTGATTTCCACGCTACTCCGACCAAGGGGACTCCAGCGGCTCTGTGACGGTACCGGCGGCTCCACCACACTCGTGTCCCGAAGACCTTCCTTGGGCTCACAGCAGCGCTCGTCGCCGATGAGCTTTCGCAGGCGCACTACGCTGCAAGTGAGCTCCGATCTCAGGGAGCGCGTTGGTTCTCGGTCATCCGAAGAAGGAGAGCGTGTTGTCCACCCGGGTCGCTCTCGCCTGGCTTTCGATTTTGGAGACAGTGTCGTTCCTCGCCCTCCTGGTGGTCATGGCGGCCGGAAGCGAAGCGGGCGTCTCCGCCGTGGGGCTGGCGCATGGGTTGCTTTTCGCCGGCTACGCACTTTTCGTCTGGTTCCAGCGAGAGGCCCTCGGGTGGACCCTGGGTTTCGCCGCTCTGGCGATCCTGACCGGCCCCATCGGCCCCGTCCTGGCTCTCGAGCGGCTGCGGCGCGAACGTGGAGTCGCTACCACGACTGCGTGAGGCGGCCCGGCGCGATCAACACCGCCAGACCCCCTTGACCTCCTGCCCTCCCCCAGCGCCAGCGTGAGCTGGAGAGGCTGCGAAGTCGCGTGGAAAGCTGACTATCTCCTGAGAGCACGACGACCGTAAACGGCCCTCTACCGCCCGCTCGGCGGCGGCACGATCAACCTACTCAATCTACAGCTGAGGGAAACAATGAGAGCGAGACGATCAATAGCGGCCATAGGGGCCGTTGTTCTGCTCGGCGGCTGGTCGGGCGCCGGCGCGGCCGATGACGACACCCCTGAGCACTTCTGCGCACCCGACGGTAAGGGCGGCTGGGAGCGGCACGACAACGTCTCGCCGGAAGAGGCGGGCGACTTGGCTGCGAAGGGCGGATTTGAGATCGACGAGGAGAACCCTTGCCCCCCTGAGGAGCAGACTCAGGGGCTGGGGAATCTGTGCGAGGAGCGGCCGCAGCATCCGGCGTGCAACCCGGATCAAAAGGCCGTGAGCCCGACGGTGCGACGCGGGTCGAAGGTTCACGACACCGAGCGTCACAAGCCCACGAAAGCGGTCGAGACGCCATTCGGAGGGGTAGACACCGGCGGGTGGCCTGATGGCATCGAAGATGAACAGGCAGGCGGGGCAGGCACATCACTGGTAGTGCTGACCGCGCTCGGAGCTCCAGCGGTGACCGCCGGCCTGCTACGCCGTCCATGGCGGTAGCTTGCCCGGAGCTTGCAGGCACACCACTCGGATCGGGATGTCCGCGTCGCACTGCGTAGAGCCGGGAAGGATCGCGCCCCCGGGGTGAGCAACATTCTCTTGCATTTCGGGCAGATCAAGGTCCCGCTGGAGCGTTCACACGTACTCTGCAAGATCCAGCAGGACCTGCCGGGCCCACTCCACCACCTGAATGCACGCGTGGCCTTTGCGTCAGACGCGGCGACGAGGGCAGCTGGTCCAGAGGGACGGCTGGTTGACCACTCGTCTCAGCTTCGCGGCAGCAGGGGGGCGAAGTCGAGCACGGTCTTGATGTCTCCTGGGGCGGGCTCGTATGCCTCACGCCATCGTTCGAGGGGTAGGCGACGGGTGATGAGCTGGGCGAGCCACTCGTGGTCCGCTGCGACCAGGGCCCCGGCTGCCTGCTCGTAGTGTCGCCGATTTGCGTTGACCGAGCCGAATACGACGTCGTTCTCGAGCACGAGCTGCCGAGCGATGACTCCGGCGGCGACCTCGAGGGGACGCCCTGGGGAGGTCACCCCTGTCAGGCAGACGATCCCGTTGCGAGAGTTGTAGCGCATCACTTCGAATACGAGTGCGGCGGCACCCGTGGCCTCCACCACGATGTCCGCGTCGTCACACGCCCGCTGGACGTTCCCGACGTGATAGGTGGCATCAAGATCGGCGACGAGCCGCGGTTTGGGCCCCTCCTCCACGCGGTCCAGCACGGCCACGTCGAGGCCCCGCTGCTTGCCCATCAATGCGGCGAGAAGACCGATCGTCCCGGCGCCGGTCACCAGTACCTTCCGGGGCTTCCAGCGGGCGCGGCGTCCGATGCGTTCGATGTGCTCCCAGGCCTTGGCGAGGATGCTGGCCGGCTCCAGCAGGACCCCAAGCTCACCGAGCGCGGCGTCCACCCGGACAGCGTACTCGGGTTCGAGACGGAACTGCTCGCGGGCATAGCCGTCGAGCCCCTTTATGCCCCGCTCGCTGTAGCGGCCGTTGCGGCACATGTCCCATTCTCCGGCGGCGCAGTTGAAGCAGGGTTCCGGATCCGGCCGCCGGACGATGCCGACGACGAGATCGCCTGCTTTCAGGCCGCTGTGAGGCGGAGCTTTCAGGACCCGGCCCAGAGATTCATGGCCGAGCACGAGCCGGTCGTGTCCAGGCGGAGACTGACCGTGCTCACCGGCGAGGATCTCCCGGTCCGTGCCGCACACTCCGACAGCCAACGCCTCGACCAGCACTGATCCTTCTGCCATTTCAGGCTCGGCCACGTCGTCGAGCCGGAGTGAACCCGGCGTGCCAGGCGTGACTGTGATCGCGCGTATCTTCAGCTCCTTTACCTGTTTTCGCTGCGCTCGTCGGCGGGACCGATTCCCGAGCTCAGGTTGTACGCCTGAGGAGACCAATCCGAGATAGCTGAACGCCTGCGGGAAGTTGCCGAGGAGACGCTTTGCGGCAGGGTCGTATTCCTCAGCGAGCAGGCCGACTCGTTGCGGATCACCAGGAGCTGTTCGAACATCAGCCGCGCCTCGTCCCCACGACCGATCATGGCCAGAGCGTTCACCGGCCAGAAGGAGCACAAGAGGAACGCTCCCTCCCCGGGGGGCAGTCCGTCGTCTGAGGCGTCGGTGCGTAGCCGAGCAGCACCTCGGCATGGATCTCGTCGCGAGGGGTCGCCACTGGTCGACCGGTCCCTCCAGGGCCCAGTTCTCCTGAGGTGATGGCCCGGTCGAAGGCTACCCGGGCCATGATAGGTGTGGTGAATGCGCGTTCCCAGTGGCCGTGGAGCGATCACGAGCCGCGCAGGCGGCTCATAGCTGAGGTGGCGCTCACCCTTGGTCTTGGTCCACTTGATACCGCTACACGCCATGGCAGTCGTTCAGCCCGCATTTCCGGTCACGTTTCCCCCGAGGGCTCCACTTTGCAGTTTCTCTTGATGGTGGTGGGCTCGACGCTGATCGTCGTGATGATGCTTGACATGACTGGGGGATTGTGGCGCAGCAGATCGACAATGCTCGAAAGAGCGGTCAGGTCCGCAGACGCGTACTTTTCGCGGACTCGCACTTGCGTGCTTCCACTGTTCTGACCAGCCTTGCATTGGTAGCATCTTCTGTCTAGGGGTGGGGCGGCGAGACGTTGGCGAGGACTTCTAGCCCTGAAGCCCCTTACTGGACTTGCCGCTGCTGCTAAGAAAGTCGCGTGCACATGGTGGGCGGCTGGGAGGAGCTGGTGCTGGGAGATTGGATCCCTTAGCGGGAGATGAAGTGAAGCTGAATTCGTTGGTCTTCGGCTGGGCTCGCCCAACCCCGATCGTCTTCCCGATGGGGAATGAGAAGGAGGAGGGATTCGATTGATTCGGTCGAAGGGTCTCATCATAGCCGTCGCAACGGTTCTCGCCGTTGTGACCGCCTGCACCCGTGAACAGTCCGGAGGATTCGATCCAGAGACGCTTCTGCGCATTGAGGAGCCACAGGACGGAGCGCAGGTATCGCTGCCGGTCTCGGTCAGGCTCTCCTCGAACGTCCCGATAGGCCAGGCGCGTTCCGTCCAGGTTTATGTCAATGGGCTGGAAGGCCCGAGGGTCGCGCAGACGACGTTCGAGCTCACCGACTTGGAGCCTGGTGACAACGCGATCGCGGTCTCGCTCCTGAACCGAGATGGGAGTCCGGCGGGTGGGGACGACTCGGTCCACATAACGGTCACCGGTGGGGGTGAGTAGAAGCCTGTTCACCCTCCCCTCGACAAGTATTCCCTGCATTCGTCGGCAGAGTGGCCCCAATGCTTCTGCATTTCTGACTGCAAGCGTGCCCCGCCGAGAATGGATGAAATGCTGTTGCGTTCGAAAAGGAGCCTCTATGACCTCTACGTGCGACATTGTGCAAGCTAACGGACATCCATCATGTTGGACAAAAGGCAGCAGGCTCAGGTGATCGATACTCTCATGACCTGCTCCCAGGCCTGCACCGCCTGTGCCGACGCCTGCCTGTCCGAGGCCCCGGACAGCCTCCCCGGTTGACCCGCTCCATCCGCGACAACCTCGACTGCGCCGACCTCTGCGATTCGCCTGCCCGGGTGTCGTCCCACCGCACGGAGCAGGCGCTGAAGGAATTGTTGCCGTAGCTGGAGCCCTCCGGCGCCGCACCCTCCCAGCCCGCCAGGCCGCACCAAAGGTCTGAGCAAGCGACAGGCCTGGACTGGTCGACGCAGGCAGCCGGATCGACCAGGATCGAAGCTGCTTGCGGATCAACCGCGAGTTCGTCTCAGGAGCTGCTTGTCCCGACTGCGCCGCGGAGGTGTGGGTTGCTGCTGACTCTCGCGCTGCACGCCCTCGCGGCGGCTGTCGCGCCCGCCCTAGCCGCCCGTCTGGGGCGGCGGGTCTTCGTCTTCTGCGCAGTGGCTCCGGCTGCCACGCTCGCCTGGGCGGTATCACATTCGGGGCTGCTGACAACCGGCGGCAGTGTGGCAGAGCGATTGGCGTGGGTTCCTGCCCTCGACGTCGCGGTGGCCGTCCGAGTCGATGGGCTGTCTCTCCTGATGCTCGCCGTCGTTGAGGGCATCGGTGTCCTGGTCCTGCTCTACAGCGCGACATACTTTGGCGACCAGCCTGGTCTGGGCGGGGCCGCTGGCGCACTCACCGTCTTCGCGGGTGCGATGGCGGGACTGGTGGTCGCCGACAACCTGTTCCTCCTGTTCGTCTTCTGGGAGTTGACCTCGATCAGCTCCTATGTCCTCATCGGGTTCGACCATCGCGAGCGGCGGGCCCGGGAGGCAGCGCAGCATGCCCTGCTCGTCACCGCCGGTGGGGGACTCGCGATGCTGGCCGGCTTCGTTCTCATCGGGCAGGCTGCGGGCACCTACACGCTCAACAGCATCCTCGCCACCCCACCCGACGGCACAGCGGTGGGTGTCGGGCTGGGTCTCGTCCTGGTCGGCGCGTTCACGAAATCCGCTCAGGTTCCTTTCCATGGCTGGCTGGCAGGTGCGATGGTGGCACCCTCCCCGGTCAGTGCCTATCTGCACGCGGCGAGCATGGTGAAGGCTGGGGTCTACCTCATCGCCCGCTTCGCTCCGGCCTTCGCGGGGCTCTATGGATTTTGGCGCCCGTTGGTGGTGGGGGTCGGGCTCGTCAGCCTGCTGCACGGCGCGGCGCGTGCTCTGCGCCAGTACGACCTCAAGCTCCTGCTCGCTTACGGGACGGTGAGCCAGCTTGGGTTGATGGTCGCGCTGGTCGGGGCGGGTATCCCCGGGCTGACCGCCGCGGGGCTTGCCGTCATCCTTGCGCACGCCCTGTACAAGGCGGCCCTCTTCCTCGTGGTCGGGGTGGTCGAGCACGAAACCGGAGCCCGTGATATCCGGGCGCTGTCCGCGGTGGGGCGGGCCATGCCGGTGACGTTCGCCGTCGCGGCGCTCGCTGCCGGGTCGATGATGGGACTGCCCCCCCTTTTGGGCTATGTCGCGAAGGAGTCTGCCCTCAAGCACCTCGTCGAGCATGCAGGCGAGGAGGCCTGGACGGCAGCCGTCGGCGCTGTTGTGGCTGGTGCGGTGCTGACCGTGGCGTACAGTGCGCGCTTCCTCGCGGGTGGGTTTGGAGCGTGGTGGACAGCGAGCGGCGAGGAGCCGGTGAGCCGCCCGCCCCGGGAAGCAGAGGCGGCCGCTTCGCTTGCGTCCCCCGCCGTGCTTGCCGCCCTCACCTTGGTGCTTGGTCTTGTGCCGGCACTTGCGGCGCAGCTGCTTCAGCCAGCTGGCGTCGCCCTCGACGCACGTGCCGGCGGGACGAAGTTCAAGCTCTGGCCAGGATTGACGCTCCCGCTCGGCTTGTCAGTGCTCAGCCTCGTGCTCGGCGGGATGCTGTTCGCCCTGCGGGGCGGTGTCGAGCGGTTGCAAGCGCGCCTCGAGACCCTGCCAGGGGCCGAAGATGTCTTCCGCGCGACTGTTGCCGCGATCGTCCGCCTGGCGACGCGGACCACGGCCATCCTTCAGAACGGCTCATTGCCCGTCTACCTCGGGGTGATCCTCGCGACGGCGGTCGTTCTGCCCAGCCTCGGGCTCTTTCGGGTCCCGTTTCCGGCCATCAACCTCGCGGCGGGCCCGCTCGAGACCCTCGCCGCACTCACGCTCATCGTCGCCGCCGTCGCGACGGCTCGCAGCCGGCGCCGTTTCGTGGCCGTGCTTTACCTGGGTGCGGTGGGCTACACCATGGGAGTCGTTTTCGTCCTCCGCGGCGCGCCCGACCTCGCACTCACGCAGTTCGGGATCGAGACGCTGATCGTCGTCGTCTTCGTCCTCGTGCTGCGCTACCTCCCCGAAGAGTTCTCGATCCCGCGGTGGCGGTTCGGGCGACGAGGGCGTCTGGCCGTGTCCGTCGCGGTCGGGCTGTTCGTCGGCGCCTTCACGGTCGTGGCCACGGCAGCACGACGGCTTCCACCCATCTCGGAGGGGTACCTCGAACGGGCCGTCCCTGAGGCGGGCGGCCACAACGTGGTCAACGTCATCCTGGTCGACTTCCGCGGGCTCGACACCCTGGGTGAGATCACCGTCCTGACGGTGGCGGCGCTCGGGGTGGCCAGCCTCTTGGCCGCAGAGCGGTCCCCTCGCGATGAAGAAACCAGGCCGGCCTGGCTCGGCGAGTCGCGGCCCTCACTGGTGCTTCGCACCGGTGTCGCCGCGATCTTCCCGATCGCGATGATTTTCTCGCTCTTTCTACTGTTTGCCGGCCACAACTCTCCCGGCGGCGGTTTCGTCGCCGGACTCGTCGCCGGCGCGGTGCTCGTCCTGCGTCGCATGACTGGCGGTCCTGGGGAGCTGCGCACGGTCCTGCCGCTCTCCCCGAGTCTCGTCCTAGGGGCAGGGCTCGGGCTCGCCGTCCTGGCCGCGGCGGGAGGGTGGCTGTGGGGATCGGCCCTGCTCGAGAGCGCCACTTGGCAGGTGGACCTACCCCTGCTGGGCAGCGTGAAGACGACGTCGACGTTGTTGTTCGACCTCGGCGTCTATGTCGTGGTCGTCGGGTTCGTCCTGATGGTGTTGCGCACCCTGGGTGAGGAGTCAGTCTCATGAGCTGGTCCTACGTCGCTGCGCTGAGCACGCTCTTCGCCGCCGGGACCTATCTGTTGCTGCAGCGCAGCCTGAGCCGGATCGTGCTCGGACTCGCGCTGCTGGGTCACGGCGCCAACCTCCTGCTCCTGCTCGCCGGCTCGCCCGGCAACCCACCGTTCGTCGGAAAGGTCCCTGAGCCGCTGGCGGATCCCTTGCCACAAGCCCTCGCGCTGACTGCGATCGTCATCACGTTCGGGGTCATGACGTTCCTGCTCTCCCTCTCCTACCGAAGCTGGCAGCTGACCCGTGACGACGAGGTTCAAGACGACCTCGAAGACCGGCGAATCGCGCGTGAGGGCGCGGACGAGGAGGTAGCGTGAACCTCCTCATTCCGCTGCCGGTAGCGCTCCCGCTGCTCGCTGCCAGCCTGTCCATGGCACTCCGACGGCCCCACCACAAGCGGGTGCTCGGCATGACCGCGATCTCCGCGACCCTGGGCGCAGCGATCGTGCTCGTCGCGCGGGTGCGCGTGATCGGACCGGTCGCCATCCAGATCGGAGGCTGGCCGGCACCTTTCGGGATCACCCTCGTAGCAGACCTCTTCGCTGCCATCATGGTCGCCGTCGGAGCCGCCATGATGCTGGCTGTCCTGGTCTACGCGGTCGGCCACGCGCGGACACGTGACCAATCGCGCTTCTTCCACCCTGTCTACCTCGTACTGGCGGCGGGCGTGTCCGCATCCTTTCTTGCTGGCGATCTGTTCCATCTCTTCGTGGCCTTCGAGGTCATGCTGACCGCGAGCTACGTCTTGCTCACCCTCGAGGGGCGACCCGAGCAGGTACGGGGCGGCATGACCTATGTTGTCATCAGCCTGCTCGCCTCCACGCTGTTCATCACTGCCCTCGGGCTCGTCTACGCGGCTACTGGCACGGTGAACCTGGCCGACCTCGCCGGACGTCTGGACCTGGTCGACCCTGCCCTGAAGACCGCCATCGGGCTCCTTCTTCTCGTCGTATTCGGCGTGAAAGCGGCGGTATTCCCGCTGTTCTTCTGGTTGCCGGACGCCTATCCCACTGCGGTCGCTCCCATTACGGCCGTCTTTGCCGGCCTGCTGACCAAGGTGGGGGTCTATGCCATCGTTCGCACCCAGACGCTGCTCTTCACCGCGCCCGACCAGGGACCTTCGGCCCTTCTGCTGGCCATCGCCGGTGCGACGATGGTCGTCGGGATCTTCGGCGCCCTCGTTCAGGAGGATCTCAAGCGCATACTGTCCTTCAATCTGGTCAGCCACATCGGTTTCATGCTGATGGGGCTAGGATTCTTGACGCTGGCGGGTCTGGCGGCGGCCATCTACTACCTGGTTCACCACATCGTCGTGAAGACGAGTCTCTTCCTCGTCAGCGGAATCGTCGAACACAGGGCCGGGACCGCCGCCCTGCATCGCCTGGGTGGCCTGCTGCGGCGCTCGCCGCTTACGGCGACCTTGTTCACCTTGCCCGCCCTCAGCCTGGCCGGCCTGCCCCCCTTGTCGGGATTCGTCGCCAAGATCGCTC
>JALYGD010000173.1 GCA_030777265.1 Actinomycetota bacterium
CACGAGGATCCACACGAAGGGTCCACGGAAGATGCGTTGCAGGTTCACGTGCTCCTCACCGCCTCCGGCCGGCCGCCCACCTGATGGCTGGACGTGCCCGTCTCCGCCTTGGAGGGTGGTGCTGTACCTCGACGTACCGCGCGACGCTCGCGTGAGCTCTTGATGCTACCACCCACTTCCCTGTCCCACCCGGGTTCACGCGACCGCGTCGAAGCGGTCGTTCGCGACCTTCGATCCTCTTCGCTTCTGATGTAGTCCCTCCCGCCGCGCCGTCTTTCATCTACCCACCCGCCCGGGCCTGCGGCCCTTCCCGGACAATCTTGTCGCGGTCTTTGACAAGCCAAAGACCGCTCCCGCTCGAGACCGCTCCCCGCAGCCGGCTGGTGCGACTCGCCGGTTTGCTGCCGGCCGTGGCGGTCAGGCGTAGGCCTCTGGCTTCAGGGTCGCAATGAACGGCAGGTTGCGGTAGAGCTCGTCGAAGTCGAGGCCGTAGCCGACCACGAAGACGTTCGGCACCGCGAACCCCTGGTAGCGGATGGGGAGGTCGACGCGCTGCTGACTCGGCTTGGTCAGCAGCGCGAGCACTTCGAGGCTCGCGGGGCGTCGGGAGCGCAGGTTGCGGAGCAGGTAGTTCAGGGTCAAGCCCGAGTCCACGATGTCCTCGACGAGGAGGACGTCTCGACCCTCGATGTCGATATCGAGGTCCTTGAGGATGCGTACAACACCGGAGGTCCGGGTCGTTGAGCCGTACGACGACACCGCCATGAAGTCGATGCTCACTGGGATGGTGAGATGCCGAGCGAGGTCGGCGATGAGCACGAAGGCGCCCTTCAACACCCCGATGAGCAGCAGTTGACGGCCCGCATAGTCGACGTCGAGCCGGGATGCCAGCTCGGCGAGCTTCGCATTGATCTGCTCGCCCGTGACGAGGACCTCGTCGATCGCACCGGCCATCTGCGGCGCCAGGTCGAGGCCCGTCCCCCTCAGCACGTTCGTCAGCGGTTGGGGGCCCATGGCGGTCCTCCCGGAAATACCACGTCAACGCCCTGCCCTGCTCGGGCGCCGCGCCACGCGCCGTGCGCTCGCATGTCCTCGCCGCACGCTATCGCCCCGCCTCCCCCAGCGCAGCCGGTGGAGCGAGCAATTGACGGCCACGTGGTCACCGCCTTCTCCTGCCGGAGCACCGGCTGACCGAAACCGGCCCTGCTAACCGGGACCACTCCCCCTCGCACTGGCGTCCGTCGCATGTCCGGATGACCTGACCGCCATATGGAGACCGGGCGCCACCCGGCCCGCAGCCGCAGCATGAGCGTCGACAGCAACTCCCGGTACCCACAGGAGGCGTTCGCCGAGCACCACGACGGGGACGAGGTCCCGCACCGCCCGGGGAATCCCGGCGTCGACGAAAAGATCCTGCAGCTTTCGCCTGCCGGCCTGCGTGCTCACGCGGTCGCCCGGCTGTCGGGAGCGCACAACGAGCTCCGCCAGCCCGCCGTCTTCGGCGCTCCCGAACCCGCCGAGGACCACCTGAGCGAGGGCCGGGTCGCCGCCCGGGGGCAGAGCCTGCTCGGGCACGAAGCCAGCAGTTCCCTGCACGCGCCCGAGTGGAAGGTGCGGTTGAGCCCTGGCGTCTCGAGCGGCCACCACGACGACGATTTCGACGCCGGCGGGAGGCCAGGAAGTCGAGCCCGGTACGCCAAGGGGCACCGTGACGGGCTCAGGAAGCTTGTGAGGTACCGCAGCCAGCCACCCCCCGCCAAGCGTGACCATGGCCCCCGGCAGGTCCACGGCCTGACCCGGCTGCAAGGCGAGCACGGCGCTTACGTGGGCGGCCGTCACAGGGGTCGGGGTTCCTCGCACTGCAGCGAGGAGTCGGCGCACGACGCGGGGAGCCAGTGCGGCGTCGAGGCAGGTGAGCGAGTCAGTCGTGAGGACCCGGGCCGCCCCGTACGAGCGCATGGCCGTGAGCGCGACCCGGGCGGCCTCCGCCTCAAGGTGGCTGGCGTCGACGCGCGCGAGATCCGCGAGCCGAACCAGCGCCCCCACGGGGTCGGGTGCCAGCGCCTCGAAGGCCGGCAGGACGGACTGCCGCACCCTTACGCGACGTACGGCCGGATCGCGGTTGGTCGGGTCCTCGACCGTGTCAAGCTCCTCCAGTGCGACGAAGCGGCGGATGTCGCTGCGGCGGACCCGCAGGAGCGGCCGGACGAGGTCGCCGTGCACAGCGGCCATACCGGCCAGTCCGCAGATACCGGTGCCGCGGGCAATGCGCAGAAGCAGCGTCTCCGCCTGATCGTCGGCGGTATGCCCGACGAGAATCCAACCGGCCTCGAGGTCACGAGCAAGGCTGCGCAGCGCCGCGTAGCGGGCGTCTCGGGCCGCAGCCTCGAGCCCGTGGCCTTTCCGCAAGACGTCGACCTCAGCGGTCCTGAGCGGGAGTCCCAGGGCGTCGGCGTGGAGACGTACGGTGGTGAGGTCGGCGGCGTCCTGGCGCAACCCGTGACGAACATGACCGAGGGAGAGCTCAAGGTCCGGCCGCGCCTCCGGGACGAGGTGCGCGAGCGCCGTCGAGTCTGGCCCACCGGAAAGGGCGACGAGGGCGCCCGCACCGGCGGGCAAGGCCATGAGGGCCCGAGTCACCTCCGCGACGAGCCCCTCGCGGCCGGTGCCGGACGGGAGCGGTCCAGGAGGCGGCTCGTACCGAGGTGCCATGGATGCTACCGCTGCCGTTACTCGAGCGACCTCTCGACGGTCTCTCCGTGCACGCGTGCCAGCCACGTCTCCGGCGCGGAGATCTCGTCGAGGGTCGGTAGCGATCCCGGGTCGTTGAAGGCGGCGTTCAGTCCAGCGGTGCCGACCCGCCCAACGACGGTCCGGACGAACGCCTCGCCGTCGCGGTACTGGCGGCGCTTGAGGTCGAGTCCGGCGACGGCGGTCAGCAGACGCCCGAAGAAGTCCGAATGACGACGCTCGAGCGCCTCCCGAACCCTGTCGGGGTCGCGGACGAACCCGCGCGCAGCACTGTACATGGTTGCGTTGCCGTGACCCTCGAGCAGGCTCATGAGGGCCTGAGCCTCGTCGACGACCGCCCTCTGCTCCTCGCTGAGCACCGCCTGCAGTAGCGGAGTGATGCTGCGCTCCTCCCGCAGCGCCCGCAGCGCGTCGGGCAGGCGCGAGAGAGCCTCGAGGACCGCGCCGGGGTCGAGGCGAGCGGATTCGAGGTAGCGCCCGAGCAGGCCGCGGAGGTGGTCTCCGAGCCACGGCACCCCGTCGAACTGCAAACGGTGGGCGAGTTCATGGACGAGGACGACCCGACGTACGTCGTCGGCGAGCGGGCCGAGGCGCCGCGACAACTCGAGCAGGTTCGGTCCAACAAGGACGAGCTGGGCTTGTCCGGGTCCGCCGAGGGGAAGAATGTACTGGCCGAGCACTTTGGTCGACAGCAGGCCGAGGAGCGTGCCCACCTGCCATCCGACGAAGCGCGCGGCGACCTGTCGGCCGGCGAGTCGCTCGGCCAGCGGGTCGAAGGCACCGCGCAGACCTATGAGGTTGGCCTGCACCCAGCCCGTGCGGCTGACCACGCGCACGCGCGTGGGCGGCAGGTCCGTACCGAGCCCGGTCCAGTCTCGGGCGGAATCGTCGGCAGCAGCGACGTCCGCAGCGATCCTCGCTCGCAACTGTGCCACTTGGGCGGGGTTGCCTCGATAATGCGGGGCGACGAGCGTGGCAGTGCGGAGTGCCACCGCCTCGTCGATCAACGGGGGATGGTTACGGTCGCGGGACTTGCTGGCGTCGTCGTTCAAGGCTGCGGAACTCGCTGGCGTGGCCGGTGGATGAGGACGTAGTAGGCGAGGCCGAATCCCACGACGATCATGACGGCGACGACCGTGAGGATCACGCCGAGCCACCACGTCCACGGGGCTTCGTACTCCTGCGGGGCGAAGCTGTTCTGGAGGTTTGGTTCTGGCCCCGG
>JALYGD010000174.1 GCA_030777265.1 Actinomycetota bacterium
GCGAGGTCGTCGAGGTGTATCAGGAGCTCCACGACACGAGTTCGCAGATACTCGTCGAGGGTGAGCGTGAGGTCCCGCAGAACAACGATCCTCCTCCGGGCCGTATCCGTTTCGGGCAGGCGCTGCCCGAGACGAGCGGTCGCAGCCCGCAGGCTCGAGAGCAGGGCATCGGGGCCGTCCGCGGCGGCCTCAGCGCCCCGACGCCGGACCGCGGCGTGGAACTCGCTGTCGACGGGGTCGTCAGCCCCGAGTACGGCGGCGAAGTAGTCCACCGCGGTCGACAACTCGCGGTCCTCGGCAGGCTCGGGAACATCCAGGTAGCTCTCGACGGTGAGAACGGCCCGGGCGAGGTGCCCCGCCAGCCCGCCGACGTCGTATCCCCTCAGAGCGCTCGGGTCGTTCCAACGGCTGCGAACGTCGTCGCCCGCCAGAACGTCGGCAGCGATGCGTGCCAGCTCGAGAAACAACTCCCTCAGCACCATTTCGCGAGCTTAGACATCCCCCGGCGGCGGGCAGGCTGAACACCGCCAACCTGGCACGATCCACCCACTCACGCTCGCAGCCGGCGCGGGCGGGCCCAGCCGCAACAGCAGGCGGACGAGCGGCTTGGCGAGCGCCGAGCTGACGGGCGGATCAGCGGGTGGAGCCCCTGCGGTCCGACCATCCCCAACTCGGCCAGCAGGTTGACGGTCCCGGATGGGCCGGCAAGCTGCTCGGGCTCGTCGGGGTGCTGGTCCCAGGCGGCGAGTACCCGTAGCCCCTCCGTGGGCGTAGCCCAGCCCGACCCTGGCCCATCCATCCCCGGTAGCGGCCGGTCCAGGCCGCCCAGCCCATCACGGTAAAGACCACTCCTAGGCCTCCAAACCCCAGTAGCCACTTCACCTCGAACGTCACGGCGCTCCTCCGGGCACGGGCGAGGTGAAGCGAGTGGAGGCGGCGATGCGCTCGAAGGTCGGCTCGACGCGCCCGTAGTCGGTGGCGACGCAGATGCCAGACAGCGACAGTGCCCGCCCCGCTCCCAGCGCGGTCCACACCGCGATAGTGAGTAGCTAGATGCCCTGGCGGTAGCTGCACAGCATCCGCCGTCCCTCGTTGTCACCCAGGCGGGCGGGGTGTCGCCGAGCAGGCGCAGGTCGGTCAGCAGCCGTCCCAGCGACGCCAGCTGGAGATCGACGTACCCGTCGCGGCCGGTGCCGGCGGGTATGGGCGGCGCGGCGGCCTCCACCACCGGTCGGGACGCGACGCCCGGCCCCACCAGTAGGAGCGGTCGGTCGCCCCGCCCCTGGTAGGCGCGCCAGTCGGAGGGGTAGCGCAGGGCGAAGCCCTGGCCGGCGTGAGCGGCCTCCAACCAGGCGTCGGCCGCGGATACGGCGTCCTCGGTCATGGTCCTCACCAGGGTCTCACGGCGTCGACGGCGGCGCCTAGGTCCTCGGCGCGATCACCGAACCAGCGTCCCGCGTCCTCGGCCGCCTCCCTGACCTCCTCCGCCCGGTTATCGGTCCATTCACCGAGTTCGCGGGCTCGGTCGCCGACCCAGCGGGCGCTGTCGTCGATGTCTTCCGCGATGTCATCGACGAGCCAGTCGAAGCGTTCGTAGCCAGCATCCAGCCGTCCTCGATGAGATTGTCTGCTACCTCGCCGACGACCACTCCAGTGACGATGATCGCGCCGGCGGCCACCCAGCCCGGTGGGCCGGCTAGCGCCAGCGGGGCCGCGAGCGCTGCCGTGCCGGCCCCGATCCCGAACTGAACGCCGCCTCGGACAACTGCGTCCGCTCCGGCCCGCAGCCCCCGCTCGGTGGCCGCCAGGTCGGCACGGCCGGCATCCTGTTCCCACTGTTTCCAGCCCGACAGGGGAAGGCGAGCACCTCGCCGACCGAACCCGTGCGCTTGGGCCAGGGCGCCACCCGGCGCAGCCAGGCCACATCGACCGTCCGGCCCGTCCAGCGGGTCAGGCGCAGGAACTCCTCGATGCTGAGCTCGACACGCCGCGCGACCCCGTCGACCACCTCTTCCACCACGATCCGGGTGTGGCGGTAGAGCTCCGTGACCTCCTCAACCACGATCTCGATGTGGCGGGGGAAGTTCTCCAGGAACTCCCCCAGCGGGCCGGTTGGAGCGGCGACTCCCTTGACCCACTCGCCGGTCTCGCGGATGTAGTCGAGGATCTCGCCGTGAACTCGGCCGGCAGGACCACCCACTCACCCGGTCGGAGCATCAGGTCGGCGATATTTGACCTGCCGGTCCAACGGACCGCCGTCCGCCTCGGCGAAGGCCCGACCCATGCGCACCACCCACTCGTCCATGGCCCGGCCGGTTCGCGCCAGCTGACGCAAGTTCTCGTCGAGTTCGGGGATGGGCGGCGCGACGTCGCTGCGGCTGGCCCGGAAAGCGTCGAGGGCATCACCGAGCCGCCCGGCCAGCCGCAGCAGGCGGTCATCGAGGTCGGCGGCCCGCTCCCCGTAGCGAATGAGGTTCTCGCGGATCGCCGAGCTGGTCCCGCTCACGGGCCAGCACCGTCGCGTCGCTCCTTCGGAGCGCCGCTCACGGCCAGCCCCCAGCGGCTGGCCAGCCGGGTGTCGCCTTGGCGGCCTGTTGCTGGCGCCACAGCTGGCGCTGCCGCTCCCGTCCCCGCTGCTCCTGCAGGGCGCCCTCGGCGGCGGCCTCGATGGCCAGGGCCAGGGCGTCGAGCAGGGCGGCCGCCGTCCTCGCACCGCTGATCCGCGCAGCAAGATCCTCATCGAACTCGTCCCGGTAGCGGCCCTGCCAGCCCTCCCGGGCCAGCGACGCCAGGCCACTGCGCTGCTGGCTGATGCTGCGAAGCTCGGCCGCGACCGACCGGCACTGTTCGAGGGCCTCCCTGGCCGCAGCCTGGTTGAAGCGCACGTCCTGCCAGTTGGGCTGGGCGTACGACACCCTCAGCTCCTCACGGCAGCCACCCGGCGCCGGCCACAGCCCGGCGCCGCGTGCGGACGTTATCGCGCTCTGGCCCGAGCTTGTCGGTCAGGCGTTGCCGCCAGCCGCCATGATGTTGCGGTTGATGACCTCGACCTGCTGACGCAGCTCTTCCAGCTGCGTGCGCATGTTCTCGAGTGCCCGCCTGGTCTCCGGCCATGTGCCGCGGAACTGGGCGGCGAGCTGACCGTCCCACACGTTGGGGTCCGACAAGCGCTGGCCTTGCGCGTCGAGGCTCTGGATCTGTTCCATCAGCCCACCGTTGATGATCGCCTGCATCTGGGTGATGGACGCCCTGGCTTCCTCGGTGGACAGTACGCGTGACATCTCGTTTCCCTTCGTCGGCGTTTGGATCCGATGCCCCTTCCGGGCGTAATGTGTAGCAACATGCCAGGTCCTGGCTAAACCGGGCGATGGCCGTCGTCCGCCAGCGTGGCGAGCTGCACGAACTCCACCTCCCCGTTGTGGACGAGCCAACCTCGTCCCACTGTCATCGCCACCGGCGCCCGGCGCGGTAGCCGGACCCCGAGCAGGTCCCCGTCGAGGTCGACGTCGGGTCTCAGCAGCACGCCGCACTTCGAGCGGCGCACCGACTGGGTCCAGTGCCCGTAGAGGGACCGCAGCACGTCGGCGCGGCCGGCGACGATCAGGTGCACGTCGGGTCGGCGCCGACGCAGGAGCTGTTCGAACGCCCCCTGCGGGTCGTCGAGCGCCTCGGCGTCGTCGACCAGGACGAGCTGCGGGCGCGGGTTCACGCCGAGCGCTTGCAGCACCTCTGAAATGCGGTCGCCATCGTCGACCAAGATGTCCAAGTCGCCGCTGTCGCGCAGCTGTGAGGGCCGCGGAGCCACCCCGGTGAGCCGTATCCCCTCACCGGCGGTGCGGACCAGGCGCGCCAGGGCGCACAGGGCGCCGGTGCGCCCCGACCGGGCTGGGCCGGCGATGAGGGCGTGCTCGCCCTCGTAGAGGCGCAGCGCGGCCGGACCGAGCGAGTACTCGGCGATGCCGATGGGCAGCAGCCAGGGCGAGGCGTCGAAGCGCGCGGAAGCCGCCAATGGCTCGGGCGCCACCAGCTGGGGCAGCGTGCCGAGCGCCGCTGGCGGTCGCACGGGCGGGGCCAGGTCCGCCGCCAGGCTGGCGACGGCCTCAGTCAGACTCGGAGTGGGCCGGCCGACATGGATGACCCGGCCGCTCGCAGCCGCGATCGCCCGGCCCGGGGGCAGCGGCGGCACGTTGCCCGGTCTGACGCCGAAAGCGCTGTAGTCGTAGGGGTCGGCGAGCCGGAAGAGCCATTTCTGGGCGACCGTCGCCGCCAGCGCCGTCGGCACGGCTCCGACCCGGTCGGCGCTGGCGACGCCGGAGATGCCCAGCTCCGGTCCTTCGGCGAAGATGCGAGTGACGTCGTCAACGGCCGACTGGGTGACGGGGTCGTCGAAGTCGGCCCTGAAAGCCGAGTAGCCGTCCAGCAACAGCACGATGCGAGGCTCGTCGCTTCGAGCCGCGCCCAGCTGCCGCCGCCGGCCCAGCTCTTCCCGCAGGAAGCGGATCAGACGCAGTTGACGCTCCCGGTCGGTGGCGCCGACCACCGCCCCGGTGTGGGGCAGGTTCGTCAGCTGCTGCAGCTCTCCGGCCCCGAAGTCGAGTACGTAGAGGTGGAGGCGGTCGGGTGACGAGTGGACCGCGAGCGACAGCGCCAGCGACGCCAGGGTGGTGGTGGTGCCACTGCCCCCCAGACCGTAGAGCAGCAGGTTGCCCTCCTCCCATCTCCACCCCGTGGGATACTGGGCCTGCGCGTCGGGGTTGTCGGCCAGGGCGACGGGCACGGTGTCGGACGGAAGAGCTGCAGTTTCGAGCAGCGAGCTCAGAGGGAGGTCGGTGGGCAGCGGTGGTGGCCAGGGCTGTCGCGGGGGACGCATCCCGGCGGCCTCGAACGCTGTCCGCACCGCCGCGACGATACGGGTCAGGTCACTGGGAGCGTCGTCGGTCGCCTCGGCGGCGGGCTGCGGGGCCGTGGGCGGTCGGGGCCCGAATCGGAAGGGCAGTACTTCTATGGGGTTGGCGTCTTCCCGGGTCACCCCGGTCACCAGCGCGGTCTGGATGGGCACGACCTCTCCGGGCCCGAGCCTCACGTAGCCACGGCCAGGTTGCGAGCGGCTGATCTGTGCGGCATTGGGCACTCCGATGACGTCGGTGGAGTCGGCGGAGTCCTGAACGCGCAGGGCTATACGCAGGTTCGTGTTGGCGCGGATGTTGTCGTTCACCGCGCCGGAGGGCCGCTGGGTAGCCAGCAGGAGGTGCACGCCGAGGCTGCGGCCACGCTGGGCGATGCCGACCAGCGCGTCGATGAAGTCCGGCAGCTCGCCCGCCAAGGTAGCGAACTCGTCGATGACGACCATCAGTCGCGGCAGCGGCGCGGTGTGGGCGACGGGCAGCTGGAGGTAGCTGGGGAGGTCGGGTGCGCCGGCCTCGCGCAGCACCCGCTCGCGGTGACGCAGCTCCGCTTCCAGGCAGCGCAATGCGCGCGCCCCCAGGTGCTCGTCGAGGTCGGTGACCATGCCGACCACGTGCGGCAGGCGGGCGCACTCGTCGAAGGCACTGCCGCCCTTGTAGTCGATGAGCACGAAGGTGAGGTGGTCGGGGTCGGCGATCAGCGCCAGTGCCACCACCAGGGTGCGGAGCAGCTCACTCTTTCCCGACCCGGTCGTGCCACCCAGCAGCCCGTGGGGCCCGTCGCGTACGAGATCGATGGTGAACGTGCCGTCCTCAGCGACCCCGATCGGTGCGACCACCCCGTGGTCACCGCCTCCTGCGCGCCACCGGGCCAGGATCTCCTCCGGGCCGAACGGGTTGCACGCCATGAGCGTCACAAGATCGACACGCCCGGGCAGAGAGCCGCCCGGAACGTCTACCTCGGGGTCCTCGAACCGGGCCAGTGCGGTGGCACAGGTCCGGGCGGTCGCGGCATCCATCCCGGCCGCGAGGAGGCCCTCGACGGCCTCGCCCCGCTGCGGCCGGCGAAGATCAGCCGTGCCGTGGCCGTCACGCAACTCCACGACCGTCGTCGTCACAGCCGGCAACCTGTCCGCGGTCGGGGCGATGACGATGCCCGCGGCCGCGCCGGCAGCGCCGCGAAGCACGGCCCGGGCAGGGGCGTTGCGACCCTCCGTGAGTCCGACCGCATCGACGACGGTGAGCAGCACGGGGCCACCCTCGCGGCCCTCCTGGCCCTCCAGCAACCCGCGCAGCAGGGCCTCACCGTCGACCTGGCGGCCCGCCAGCAGGCGGGCGCCGTCACCCCCGCCCAGGTCGCGGGTGTGAGGCAGCCACTTGGCCCAGTCCCACTCCCCCGCCTCGTCACCGTCGGCCAGGATCGCGACGGCCAGGTCGGCGGGGCCGTGGTGCACGGCGGCCTGGCAGACGAGCGAGCGTGCCAACGCCAAGGCACCCTCGCGATCGCCGACGATGCCCACCACCCCACCGTCGGCCAGCTCCACCGCCACGGGCACGCGAGGGAGGTTTCCCTGCTCCGCCAGCAGCTTCCGCACCTCGAGGGGGCGGTCACCTTGTGCCAGCGGCGGCTGCCAGGGCACGTCCCCCAGCCCGGCCGACAGCCGCAGAAAATCATCATGCCCCGCGCGGCGCTCCCACAGCCGCACGCTCGGCGCGCTCGCTCGGCGCAGCACCTCGGCAGGGTCGGGCAGCTCATCGCGCAGCTGGCGTGCGCGCGTCTGACGCATGAGCTCGACGCGCTCACGGAACATCGCGAGCTCCTGCTCGTAGCGCATCGCTTCGCTGCGAGAGATCTTGGCGCCACGGTGACGGCTCTCCCACCAGTTTCCGAGCAGCATGATCGGGCTGAGCAGGGCGAACAACGCGAAGTAAGGGCTGATGAAGGCCATGACAGCGCCGAAGACCAGCGGGGTGAGCAACGCCGCCCAGGAGAACGGTTGGCGCTGACTCTCGCCGCGCGGTGGGCTCGGCAGGGCAAGCGGTTCGAAGGCTGGCGGGAAGGCGGGGCGCGGGGGGCGGTTGAAGGGGATGTTGCCCGTGGCGCCGAGATGCCGCAGCGGGTCAAGGCCGAGCGGCCGGTCCTGAGGTGGCTGATCGATGAGGGTCAGCTGGGCCGCGCCGACCCTCAAGATGTCGCCTGCGGACAGCTCGCGCGGCGTCATCACCGGCTCGGCCCCGATCCAGGTCCCGTTGCGCGAGCCGAGGTCGCTCACCGTCACCTGGCCGATCCCGTCGACCTCGAGGGCGCTGTGTCGCGCCGACACCGTCGAACTCGTCAAGCTAACGTCCGCGCTCGGGTCGCGGCCGACCACGTTCGTACCAGCGGCGAGTTGGATGAGCCGACCGGCCTGCAGGCCCCCGACCACGGCCAGCACCGGTCCGTCGTGGCGGCGGGGGCCGTCCCGGCCGGGGCCGAGGGCCGGGTACACGACGGCGCCGTCGTGCAGGCCAGCCTCGCCCAGGGCGAGGTCGGCATGGAGGAAGCGGCTGTCCACGCGCATGCCTCTGGCAGCACTGTCGGCCCGGTAGCCGAGTGCCTCCATGAGATCGGCGACGGTGGCATCCGGCGTGCGGATCTGCACGTCGACGTCGCGCGCGCCCCCGTCCGGTGTCTCCGCTACGAGTTGCACGTTCCATAGAGTAGGACGTGAAGGCTTTAGCGACCATTGCGGGCGAATCGCCGAGCCGGGCCAGGAGGTAACCTGCGCCGGCAAGCGAGCTGACCCTCGCCCGAGGTCGGGCGCGGAACCCAGCGTCTGCCACCCGGATGCCGTCAATGCCACCAGACCCGGATCCATGACCACTGACAAGACCCACGTCGGCAGTGACCTCCCCGGCTACGTGCTGCTCGAGCGCATCGGGGCGGGCGCCCTGACGACCGTCTACCGCGGGCACGTCGCTGGGCACGCCGACCAGGTGGTGGCGATCAAGCGGCTGCGTGCCGTCAATGACCCCGAGGCGGTCGCCCGCGCCCGCCGAGAGGCCGAGGCGCTGGCGAAGCTCCGCCACCCCGCGATCGCCCGCATACTGGATGTGGTGCCTGACGGTGAGGGCGTAGCGATCGTGCTGCCCTACCTCGAAGGCGGCTCCTTGGCAGACCGCCTGGCCCAGCCGGAGCCGTTGCCTGCCGCCACGGTCGCAGCCGTCGGCGCGACGGTCGCCGAGGCACTCGCGGCTGCCCATGCGCACGGCATCGTCCACCGCGACGTGAAGCCGGCCAACATCCTGTTCACCGCTGGCGGCGAGCCGGTGCTCAGCGACTTCGGCGCCGCCCGCATCGAGGGTACGCAGCGTCTGACCGCGCATGGTCACAACATCGGCACGGCAGAGTACCTCGACCCGGTGGTCGCGGTGGGGCGCGAGCCGGATGCCCGCAGCGACATCTACGCCTTGGGCGTGGTGAGCTACGAGGCGTTGGCCGGCACGCCCCCCTACGCGGGTTCTACCCCGCTAGCAACGCTGCGGGCGGCCGATCGGGGCCTGCACGTGCCTCTGGGTGAAGCGGCCCCCGACGCTCCGCCGCGCCTGGTGGCGGCCATCGAGCGGGCCATGGCGCGCGACCCTGCCCAACGGTTCGCCAGGGTCGAGGAGTTGGCGGGGTCGTTTCGGATGGCGGCCAGAGAAATCCCACAGCCCGGACCGGAAGAACGTGCGCCCAGTGAGGCCGCCACGTCTCCCGCATCTGACGAGGTGGCGGTGGGGGAACGCTCGGGCGGCACGCAGCTGTTCGGTCCGCGGCCCGTTGCCCCGCAAGTGGAATCGCCGCCCCCCCAGCGCACGCACCGCCTCGCCCTGCTCGCCGTCGCTACGCTGCTGGTGCTGGCGGGGATGGCTGCCGCCATCTGGCTGGGAGTTTGGGACAGGCAGCCAGGGCAGGCACCACCCGCGGTGCCGACGGTCGGCCTGACCCCCCTTGCGGCACCCCCGCTAAACGAGCCTGGTGCCGTCCCCCTTCCCAACACCCGCGGACGCGACTTCGACCGCATACTCCGGGAGATGATCGCCTTCCAGGACTGGCTGAAGTCGAACCCTCGCCCAGAGCTTCTGAGCGCCATCTACGCCCCGACCTGCGACTGCTACTCTCAGGCAGTGGCGGAGTTGTCGACGCTGCGCGACCAGGGGCTTCATTTCGAAGGCCGTGGGATAGCGGTGGAGACGGTCGAGGTGGTCGAAGCGCTCGACACGCTGGCCAAGCTCGAGGTCTCACTCCAGCATCTCGACCAGGAGCTCGTCTCGGTCGACCGCGCCGTCACCAAGCGAGTTGAAGGTGCGGGTTTGAGGATCTACCAGTTCACGCTGGGCCTCTTCGGCGACCAGTGGAAGATCACAGCGGTCGCGCGTATAGGGTGAGCCGCAGGTCAAGCCGGCGGTTCGCCGAGGTGGAACTCCATGCCGGGTCGGCGCTCGTTCCTGCTGCTGGCGAACGGCTGGGCAGGCGGGTCGCAACCTGATCAGGTCGCCGCGGCTCGCGCCGTGCTCGCCCGAGCCGGGCAGGTCGCACTCGTCACGAGCGAGACTCCAGCCGACGTCGACCGGGCGCTCGAGGACCTCCAGGGGCGGACTCTCGTCGTCGCTGGCGGTGACGGGACCCTGCACCTAACTGCCCAGCGTCTCGACGTCGCCGGGGTGCTCGGCACGACCAGAGTTGCGGTGATCCCACTCGGCACCGGAAACGACCTCGCCCGCTCGCTCGGCATCCCCCTCGACCCCGAGGAGGCGGCCAAAGTAGCGGTGACCGGCCGTCCCCGCCGCCTCGACGTACTCCGCGACGAGCAGGGCTCAATCGTCGTCAACGCGGTCCACGTCGGCGTCGGTGCGGAGGCTGCCCATCACGCTGCAGCGTTCAAGGATGAGCTGGGAACGATGGCGTACCGGCTCGGTGGGCTGCTGGCCGGCGTGCGGGAGCCGGGCTGGCAACTCGCCGTGGCTCTCGACGGGCAGCCTGTTACGGCCGGAAACCAGCCCGTTCTCCTGGTGGGGGTCGCAAACGGACCCACGATCGGCGGCGGCACGCCGCTTTGCCCGCCGGCCCTCCCCGACGACGGCTTGCTCGACGTCGTGGTGGTCTCAGCCACGGGCCCTGCGGCCCGGGCCGCGTTCGCCGTCGCCTTGCTCGCAGGTCGGCACCTCGACCGGGATGACGTCAGCCATGCACAGGGCCATGAGGTGGCCGTGCAAGGCGAATCAGTACGTTCGAATGCCGACGGCGAGGTGTCGGAGGAACTGGACCGCCACGGCTACCGTGTGGATCCCGCGGCCTGGGAGGTGCTCGTGCCGCGCTGAGCTGGCGTCATGGGTTGACAGTGGCGGGGAGGCGGGGCGAGAGATGCCGCAGGGATGCTGACCTCTCCCCGATGGCCTCCTGACGAGTGGCGTGAGCACGTCGCCACCCGCGCTGTCACCGCGCGCAGAGCACTCCCTGCTCGTGGCCGTCCCGCTCATGCCGGGCGCGCCAGGAACCACTCCACCGCCGCGTGGGCGATCTCCGGTGGTACAGCATGTGCCCCCTCGAACTCGCGGTAGACGACCTCGTAGCCACTCCGGTTCAGAGCGCCCGCGATCTTGCGGCTGGTTGCCGCAATGGGGAGGACCTGGTCGTGCGTGCCGTGGGACACGAACACTCGGGGCTGCCCACGTCGCTCCGGCGGTGCGGAGAAGCCCGGCGAGAAGGCGATGACGTGCCCTATGAGGTCGCCGTTCGCCAGCCCGAGCGACAGCGCATACGACGCGCCGTCCGAAAACCCTTGCATGGCTATTCGTGCCGGGTCCACGAGGTGACGAGCGAAGGTCTGGGTCAGCGCTTCGTCGATGAAGGCGACGTCAGGGCCGATGCCGCCGGCCATGAGGTCCCAGGTTCGCTCGCGCGACTCCGGCGCGAGCAGGAGCAGGCCGGCGGGGTCGGCGAAGGGCAGCAGTGGCGCAAGGCCCCCACGTGCGTCACCACCAGCGCCGTGCAGGGCGATCACCAGCGGCCTGGGGCGGTCCGGCTGGAAGGCGGCTGGGACGTAGAGCAACCCGTCGCGGCGCCCACCGAGTCCTAGCGGGTGGAGACCGGGATTTGGCCCGCCCAGCCCGGCCCCTTCGGGGCCCGCCCCAGGCGGCTGCGGTGTGGATTCCGGCCGGCCGGGACGGGCGTGGAGCCGCCCCGCCTCTTGTGAAGGCCGGATCATGGTGTCGCGCAGCCGGTCACCCAGCTCCCGCGCTTCACACGCTCCCGCGAGGGCGCCGAGCGCGACGCCGAGCAGCCAGCGACGCGACAGGCGCCGCGGATTCGGGGCCGAGGCGTCAGCGGTTGACGTAGCCCTGAGGTTGCTGGTCGCCAGGGCCGGACGGCATCGGCTTGTCGTCATCCTGTTGCCCCTCGCGCAGGAAACGCACCCAGCGTCGGTGATCGCGCTCCTCCTCGGACAGTTGCTCCTCGTCCACGTCGTCGCGCAGATGGACGGGGACGTAGGCGGGCGCTGACGAGGGGACCCTCCGCTGCCGTGCGGCGAGGCTCGCGGCGAGGGCGGTGGTGAAGGGCACCGCCGAGATGAGCCCGAGCGAGCCTACGAGGATCATGACCACCTCCTGTGCCACGACCTCCGAGTTGACGATGTCGCCGAAGGCGCTCCCCCCGCTCGTGAAGAGGACGAGGAGGACGATCGAGGCGCCGACGTAGGCGAAGACGAGCGTGTTCACCGTCGAGGCGATGTGGTCACGTCCGACGCTCATCGCGCGACGGAACACCTCGCCCCGGGACTGTTGGGGGTTCGCGTCGTGGACGGCGAACGCGGTCGAAGCCTGCGCGACCGTCACGTCGTCGAGGACACCGAGCGCGCCGATGACGAGACCGGCCAGAACGAGGCCGCGGAGGTCGACTCCCTCGATCGCGAAGCGGACGAAGCTCGCCTCCTCGGAGGAGAAGCCGGTCAGGCGGGTGAGCGTGACGAAGATGACGCCGAGCAGGGCCGTGACCCCGAGTGCGGCGGCGGTCCCGACGAGCGCGGCGGTGGTCTTCACATTGAGGCCGTGGCAGAGGTAGAGCGTGACGATCATGACGGAGAACGCGCCGACAACGGCGACGGCGAATGGGTTCTCACCAGCGATCACCGCCGGAACGATGAAGCGGGTGACGATGAGCAGGCTTGCCGCGAGCCCGATGAGGGCACGGAACCCGTGTCCACGCCCGACGAGCAGCACGACCGCCACGAACACGGCTGCGAGCAGTGCGAGGGGCAGACGCCGATCGAAGTCGCCGACGTAGTAGTTCGTCTGTCCCTCAGTGTCGTCTTGGACGCCCAGGAGTACCCGGTCACCGGCATGGAACGCCGGATAGTCTCCCTCGACCGTGTCGAGCTCGAAGGTCGTCCCGGTGTCGGGACCGCTGAGCACCTCGACGACGACCCGTTGGCAGGGTCCAGTTCGCGCCGGCCCGAACTCGTCGCTGTCCGGAGGACAATCGTAGCTCGACGCCGAGTGGACGACCCCCTTGAACTGCGGCGGAAGGTCCTGCTGTACGGCTGGCTGGGGCGACGGCCACAGCAGCCAGACCCCAAGGGCGGTAAGGCCGGCGAGAACGGCGACGACGACGATCAGGGTGCGTTCCATGCGGGCCACGAACCGCTCCAGTAGATCGGAAGATCAGCTGCGAAAGTCGGACACGATAGCGCTTGATCGGTGCCGACACTCCGGCCAGCGCCGCGCTGCAGCCAGCGGAGTCAGCACCGAGGGAGGGGCAGGCCGCCGCACGAGCACAGCCACTGTCAGACGCTCACTCCATGGCCACGGGCTCTTGCACGCCCTGACGCCCCGGCGCGTTGCCTTCCAGGAGAGCGTAGACCTCCGAGGCCCGGTAGCGACGGTGACCGCCGATCGTCCACACCGCGTGAAGCTTCCCGGCCTCCGCCCAGCGTGTGACCGTCTTGGGGTTCACGCCGAACAGGCGAGCTACCTCGCTCGGCGTTAGAAGCTCGCTCTCTGTCACGAGCTCAATGTTACGCGACTCTATGCTGAGCACCTCTAGCAATTCCCTACCTCTCGCCGGGATCCCTCGCAGGTAGGGACTGGCGGACAGGTGCCGTATGCGAAGGGGACGCTGACGGCTGAAGCCCTGGGCGTGATCGCGGTACCGTATTCGAGGCAATCTGGGGTCGGGCGGTCGCAATGGATCAGCGCTTCGACACCCTCGGCCTCGGTTCGTGGATGCCTGCGTCCTGGCGGTCGCCGCGAACGGCTGCCGGTGCTGACGTTCGCGTTCGAGGACTCCGCCGCACCCTCCGAGGCGGGGCGATGGCAGCTGCGTGTCAGAAGACCTCCAGACAGGAGTCCGCCCCGAACCGATCAGCGCGATCGAATTCGCGACGACGCCCGAGACGATCGCGACCACGCCCTGACCAGCACCAAGCGCCGGTGCCAGCAGGTGAGGCCGACGACGACTGCGACGAGGCCGAGCTATAGAGCGGGCACAGATAGTGCTGCAGGCCCTTCGGTCGCTAACCTCCGCGCATGGACAGAAGAACATTCCTCGCCCGGACCGGGGGGCTGGCCGGGGCACTGGCCTTGGGTGGCTGCGCCACACGGGAGGAAGAAGCCGCTCCCGGCGCTCCCGGTGCCGCAGATCGCCGGCCGACCCTAAGGCTCCCTGGGGAGGACGTAGGTTTCCCCTCCCCCTTCGCCTACAGGCGCGGGCCTGGCTACATCAGGCGAGCTACATCTACGACACCCTCATGTGGAAGGACGGCTCCGGCGAGCTCCTCCCCTGGCTCGCGCGCAGCTTCGAGCGATCGGAGGATGCGCTCTCGTACACGTTCGAGCTGCGCGAAGGTGTCTCATGGCACGATGGCCAGCCGCTGACGGCAGAAGACGTGGCGTTCACCTTCGACTACTTCCGCTCCCAAACCATCTCTCCTCAGGTGATTACCCAGCCCCTGCCAGACATCGCCGACGTGAGGGCAACAGGCCCACGTATGGTCGAGTTTCGCCTGGCCCAGCCTCTCGCGGACTTCTTCGGCTTCGGTGGCGTGGGCTCGGTCCCGATCGTGCCGAAGCACATCTGGTCCTCCATTCCGGATGCCGCCACGCAGACGGACCCCGCCGTGCTGGTCGGCTCAGGCCCCTACAGGCTGGAGTCCTACTCCCGAGGCGAGGGCTCCTACCTCTACGCTGCCTACGACGACTACTTCCTGGGAACGCCTTTCGTCAGACGCTTGGAGTTCCGGCCGGTGGGAGACCCGCTGGCTGGTCTGATGGCGGGCGAGTTGGATCTGGCTAGCAGATCAGGCGTTCGTCCTGCCGTTCTCGCCCCCTTCCGTGACAACCCTGATTTCGAGGTGCTGGAGCAACCGGCGGGAAACTTCGGGAGCGGGCTGTTCTGGAACCTGGCCAAAGGAGGGGCCCTCGCCGACGTGCGGTTCCGGCGGGCCTGCGCCAGGGCCATCGACCGCCAGGACCTGGTCACGCGCCTGTTCGGGGGCAACGGGCAGTCAGGCAACCCCGGGTGGATACCGCCGGCCAACCCGTTCCACGTCCCGGTCGAGCAGTACCCCTTCGACCGCACCGCGGCCGAGGCACTCCTGGACCAGGCTGGGTACGTGCGCACCGGCGGTCAGGGGGT